>JANMLE010001221.1:0-7249 GCA_031372385.1 Planctomycetota bacterium
AGGTGCGCTCGCTGCGCAAGGACGTCGAGGCTCTGCCGCAGACGTTCCAGGATCGCGTCGAGGGCGTCGTGACCATCCCTGTCGCGGTCCCGTCGGCGGAGCGACGGGACTACAGTGCCGCTACGCCTTGTCGGGATCGAAGCCCTTCACGAGCTCCTCTTCCCACTGTTCGAGCAGCGGCCAGTCGACCGCGCACGTGCCGAAGTCGGCCATGTGCTGGTATTCGGTCAGGCGGTCGATCGTCTTCTGCAGCATCGCCCGGTTCTGGCGAAAGATCGGGCCGTGACTGGGGAGCAGCCATTCGACGTCGGCATCGCGGATCCGCTCCAGCGATTTCACAAAGGCGGGCAGGTCGGAACCGTGGTGCGCATCAATGTTGCCGACACAGCCGTCGCGGTAGATGTTGTCGCCGGAAAACAGCAGTTGGCCCATGCGAAACGAGAGCTGGCTCGGCGTGTGGCCCGGCGTGTTCCAGACGTCAAGTTTCAGTCCGCCAATGTTCAGAACATCCCCCTCGTCGATGGTCTTGTCGATCTTGATCAGCGGCAGATTGATCGAGATCTTTTGCGCGGAAATCTCGGCATAGGTGACGATTCGATCCCCTTCAGCCAGCAGTCGCCGGCATTCCGGATGGCCGATCGTCAACGCATTGGGCAGCAGTTCCTTGGCCCGCTTCAACCCCTGGATGTGATCAACGTCGGCGTGGGTGGCCACGAGGTATTTGCAACCGGCCAGCGAGAAGTCCATCTGGCGGATGATGTCGATGATCTCTTCGGCGGTGTCTTCGAACCCGATGTCGATCAGCATCCATTCGCTCGCGTCATGCACGAGGTACACCGAACAGCCGAGCCGCTGCCGGGCCTGATAGTTCATTTCGATGACATGCGGAAACACTTCGCGACGAGGCAGCATGCCCGGAGCTTTCGTTGGATGGATTTGTGCATTCGAACAAGGCCGGCGGCAGGGAGACGTGAGCAACGAACTGATACCGCGGCGGTCATTCTAGGAACCATCGGGGGACGGAACAACCAACGGCTTCCGGGCGTCTTCGTCGGGCACCGTTCAGGTCGAGCGATCTTTACCCCGTTCTCAGGCTGCACCGAGATTCACTCCCCGTTCCAGCCTTGCGTGTGTCCGCGGGCGCGCGTACCGTGCCGTCCCTCAGCAGTTTGAACATTCCTCGAAGACCCTGACGGGACGCGGACATGGCGAAGCGCAAATCCTCCGAGACCGAACCGGCACCAACCGCCTCGTTTGAAGAATCGCTCAATGAGTTGCAGGGCATCGTGTCCGAACTGGAGGACGGCGCGCTGGGGCTGGAGACATCGCTGGCACGTTTCGAACGGGGCATCGGACTGCTGCGCGTGTGCTACTCGATCCTCGAATCCGCCGAAGCCAAGGTCGAGATCCTGACGCGATTCCAAGGGGACCAGCCGATCACCGCCCCCTTCGAGAACTCGGCGACATTCGATCCGAATCGCGAGCGAACAGCCGCTCCGGGCCAACATGATTCGGATGATGACGGTGATGACTCTGCCAAGCCAAAGGACGATTCGGCAATGCCGTCGCTCTTCTGATGGATGGCCGATCGGCAATGACTGCCTGACCAGTTTGCCACCCAATCCGCCGTAGATTCTGTGTCGCCGGTAGAGTCCCTCGGAATCGGCCGGGTCTTCGAAATTGGCAACAGTGACCCACGCCGCCCCGTGATCAAAACCTCGGCGAGATCGGACGGTTCTTCGGCTTCTGCTTGAGAACCGCAAGTCAGTTCGTCGACTAACCCGAGGCCATGTCGCTGGTCGCTGTGAACTCTGGTAACGATTTAGCCGGGTTGGAGGTTTCGTCAAAGTCAATTGACCAGCGTCTCACCTGACGAGAAGGAAATGACGGCGACGATCAGGAAGAATCTTGTTTTTTTGTTGATTATGAGGGTTATCTCGGTGAGAATCCCCCGCCTCCCCGCTTTCTATCACCACTTCCACAGGACTACTCCCGCCATGCTGACCGGTCGCCTTCGTTCCCTCCTTCAATTTCTTGCCACGCCTGTCCACTATCGACGACTCACGCACCTCTGTTGCTCAGCTTTCCTCGTGACCACGGCTTGTCTCGTGGGAACGGTGAACGCCCAACAGTTGCGGCCGGTGTCGATGCCGCCGGTCGATCCGAGGCTCGTACAGTCCAGACCCAAATCTGCTCCCAAAGCGGCGCCGTTCCCGCTGACGAACACCCTCAAGCTGCATAGCCGCCCCACCTCGAATTGGAAGATTTTTCTGGATTTCGACGGGCACGTGACGACCAACACCGCTTGGAATCAATACCTGTCGCAGGCGACAGTGACGACGACCCCCTATGATCGCGATTCAGACCCGACGACATTTTCGGCCACCGAATTGACCGAGATGCAGGAGATTTTTCTACGGGTTGCAGAGACCTATTCGCCATTCGACGTGGATGTCACCACGGAGGAACCTCCGTTGGGGGGCTTGATCAAAAGCGGCGCAGGGGACACCGCATGGGGGATTCGCGTCGCCATTGGGGATACGAATCCGTGGACGCCCCCCAAGGGCGGGGGAAAGCCAGGTGGCGTTGCGTACATCGGAAGCTTCAACTCGAACGACGATACCGGATGTTTCGTGTTTCAGCAGTCGACGGCTTGGGACACGGCCGTTCCCGCATGCCATGAGGTGGGGCACTCCGTCGGTTTGGATCATGACGGCCTCTTTCCCGCGCTTCTTCCGGATGGATCCCCAAATCCAGCTCATGTTGAATACTACAGTGGCCACGGCTCTGGTCCAGTTGCATGGGCTCCCGTGATGGGATACGGCTACGGCAAGAATCTTCTGCAGTGGAGCAAGGGCGAATACCTGAACGCCAATAACCTGGAATTCGATCTGGACATCATCACGACGCAGAATGGATTTGGTTATCGACCGGACGATTATTTTGGCAACAGCAGTACTACCAACATCACTTTGGGCCCCAAGGCGATCCCTGGTACTGCAGGCACCAACTCGTTTGCCGTCAATGTCAACGGCGTGATTGAAACAAGCGGGGATGTTGACTTGTTCAAGATTACCGCGGGATCAGGGACGCTCAAACTCGATGCGAAGGGTGGCCCCGTCAATACGATGCTTGATATTCAATTGAGTTTGTTCGACTCCAAGGGGCTTCCGGTCCTTGATTCGAATTCCGTACCGATTGTTGCCAATCCCACTACCGACGTCATCGCATCGATCAACCAAGCCCTGCCAGCCGGGACATACTTCGTGAAGATCGAGGGTGTCAACCGGGTCGGCAATGGTTCGGGGAATCCCCCCGACCAGGGCTATTCCGACTACAGCAGCCTGGGGCAGTACACGATCACGGGATCATTCAGTATCAAGGGTCTGAAGGGTGCGCCCGTGCTGAGCATGCCACCCGGTACGAATGGCGATTTGTTCTACGGCGTGAAGGAACTGCCCAAGGTGATCAATCCCAAAATACAGGTTACCGACGCCGACAATCCCACACTGCCGAGTGCCACGGTCAAGATCACACCGGCAACTCTGAAGTCGGCCGAGGACGTCTTGAGCCTGAAAGCTGATCCCCAGACGATGGGGAACATCACCAGCAGCTACGACAAGACGACCGGGACGCTGACGCTCACGTCCGCGGGAACGACGGCCACGGTGGCTCAATTCCAGGCCGCCCTCCGCGCCGTCTCCTATTCCAACACGAGCAGCAACCCGAACAACACCCCGCGCAAGGTCGACTACCAAGTCTTTGACGGGACGATCAACAGCAACATCCTGACCAGTACGGTGACCATCGGGTACTTCTACGTCACCGCCGCGTACGACAGCATGACCAAGACCTTGACGCTCGCCGATGACGGTGGCGACAACTCGGTTCTCATTACGTTGCGGGCGGGCCAGATCGCCGTGGAAGGGGCCGGTTCGACTCGCATTGGAAATTCGATGAGCAGCGCGCAGTCCGTGACCTTCCCCTATTCCGGTGATGTCATCATCGTCGGTAACTTTACGGGAGGCAACGACAAGATCTCAACAATGAACTTGAACGCGTCGAAAGTGACTCTCGACCTGGGTGATGGTGATGACTTGGTCGTCGCGACACTTGGCACGATTAAAAATCTGACGGTACATGGCGGGAATGGAACTGACAGGGTCCAGTTGATCGGTACGGTGCCTCCGACACAGACCTATACGAGTCTGCGAAAGGGCCTCCCCTTCCCGCTGCCCGGCACGGACTATCCGTAGGATTCGCGGCGGTGGAGGGAATTGAATGATCAGGACCCCGGTTCTTCGCGAGCCGGGGTCTTCGTCTTGTGCTGAGGGAGAATCCATGCGACCTGAATTGCCTTGGAATCGAACCTGTTGGGTGACAGCCGGACTTTTGGCCGTCGCTTGGTTTGGCTGTCATCCCGCCGGTCCGGTGTCGGCCCAAGAGCCGCGCGCCGACGCCCGACAGATTGCCGAACGACCCTGGGCCGCCGTCTGGATGTCCAGCCTCGCCCGAGTCCTGGCCGCGTGTGATGCCGTTTATGATTCGGTCGACCGCCCCGAATTGGCCGATTCGCTGGAAGACCGCCTGCAGTTCAGCGAGTTTCGCGGCATCGACCGGACCCGCCCGCTGGGGATGATGTTCACCTGGGATGATGTTCACGAGCCGCCGGCGATCATCTTCCTCCCCGTTCAACAGATCGACGACCTGCTGAAGACGGCGACCTTCGGCGTGGTCGATTTCCACAAGGTGAAGGACAACCAGTACGAGATCGAGCGTCCGGGGGCTCCCTATCATGTCGTCGTCCGATCGGGCTACGCGCTGCTCGGCGAGGAAGTTCCGGCGCTGCATGCGTTGCGTGAGGCTCCCGAGCGTCTGACGCGGGACTTGCGCGACAAGTACGACGTCGTGTTCATGCTCGATCAGCGGCAGGTTCCCCGCGATTCCAAGCAAGCGTGGATCGCCGCAGTGCGACGCCAGTTCGAGCCCTGGCTGCAACAGCAGGATGACGAGCCGGTCGAATCCGCGACCGTTCGGCGGGCACTCGGCAAGGCGCTGCTCGATGCGTTTGAACTGTTGATTCGGGACGTCCAGACAATCACGATCGCCGGCCGCATCGATCGCAAGACACACCAATTGCAGCTTGATCTGACTGTGCAGGCCGAACCCGGCAGCACGATGGCGGCCGAGTTGAACCGCCTGGTTGTCCAACGAAGCGAGTTCTCGGCGCTGGTGGACAAGAATGCCTCGGCCGGACTGGCGATCAACTGGCCGCTGACGTTGCTGGGCAAGGATTTGGCCGCAGTCGGCGGCAAGGATCTGCCGGGCGGACGACTCGACTTGGGAGTTCAACTGGTGGGCAGTGATTGGAGCGACATGACTTTGATTGCGGGCATTCGTGGCGCGGAAGCCGTCGCGCTGAATGCCGCGATACCTCATCTGTTGTCGCGGATGGAGAAGTCCGCCGACATCACCTCCGTCAAACGGAACGCCGGGATGTACCGGGATGTTGACCTGCATCAGATCGCGCCGTCCCGCATTCCGGACATCCTGCAGGCCGTGGCACCGTCTGCCATCGAGATTCTTGTCGGACAGGGGAAGCAGACCGTGTGGCTGGCGGCGGGTTTGCCCGACACGCTGCAGGAACGACTGAACGCGGCGATTGATGCGGTCGAGGACACTCCCGCCGCCGAGCGTTCCAACGCCGTGATGCAGGCGCGGCTGTCCTTGGGAAAGTGGCCGACCGTGCTGCCCCTTGTCGATCCGCAGGACACGCTGGCGGAGTTGCGCGACTCCAAGGACGGCTTCAGTCTGACGGTGCAGCCAATTCGCAACGGACTGAAAGTTCAACTCGTCGCGGAAAAGGGACTGTTGCGAGTCATCGGCCGGCACTGGGCGCGGCAGGTCGACCAGGCCGCAGCCTTCCGTTAAGGACCGGCGCATCAATGACTGTCGTAGCATGGACGCCTCGTCCGTGCGGCGGAATTCAACAGATGGTCACGTCTTGCCCGCACGGACGAGGCGTCCATGCTACGGTTGATTCTCGCCAAATCCCGACAGTTATTCGCTGCCACCCAAAGGCCGAATGTTGCGGGCGCGATTCAGCGAACTCAAATGGCGATCGGGAAGACGTTGACGTAGTTCACCGCCGCCGACGCGGCTCTCGGTTCACCGCAATGCCTCAAGTGCCGTCAGCCGCATGGCGGACAGTGACGGAACCAGGCCCCCCAGGATTCCCATGACGATGGACAACAGCATCCCCAGGGCCAGCGTGCTGAAATCCACCGTCATTCGCAGGACGATGAACTTCCCTCCCCCCGGGCCGCTGGAAACCACGCTGCTGGCGGTTTGGCCGTCGACGAGCGAACCCAGGGCGCAGCCGATCAGGCCGCCGAGGATCGCCAGCGTGACGGATTCGAACAGGAATGACACCAGGATCTGCCAGCGCTTGTAGCCCAGCAGCCGCAGCACGCCGATGTCTTTCGTGCGCTGGCTGATCGCCGCAAACATGGTGTTCATCACCCCGAACACTCCCCCCAGCGACATGATCGCGCACAGGACGAGGATCGCGACCAGAAACTGCATGTTGGTGGCTGTCATCGCCGAGAAGAACGTGGTTTCCACCTGCGGGCTGACCCGGGACTTGGTGTATTCGTTGGCGAAGAAGTCGCGCAGCAACTCGGCCCCCCAGGCATCGTCGCTGGTCGGCCGCTTGATGATCTCTAGGCTCGGCTTGGGAAGCGTCGGATCGGCGGCGCGTTCGGCCAGCTCTTTCTGGTAAGTCTCTTCGGCTTTCTTCCGGCGGATTGTCAGAAACTCTTCGCGCTGCCCGCGCCGGAAGTTGGGGTCCGCGCGCAGCACAAACGTCGTGTAGTTGGGCTTGCCAAACAGCGAGCCGATCTGGGTCTGCTTCGACCACAATTCCGAGTCGTACAGCGAGCCGGTCGGCTCCATCACACCGGCGACGATCCACAGTCGGCCGCCGACATCAAACGTGTCGCCGACATCCAACCGGGTCTTGTTCCTGGCGGTTGCCAGAGCGTCGTGTTTTCGGTCGGCCCCCAGATCGCGGGCGATCCCGTCTCCGATGACCACTTCGATCGCGGTCTCGCCACCCGTGCCGATGGCGCGGACGCCCGCCTCCGAAAACCATTCGCTGCCGGGACGCAGTTGCATGCCATGCACCAGTGCCGACATCCCCGGATCGTCGACGCCGCGGACTTGCAGGAAGCGCCGCTTCGGCCGGCGG
>JANMLE010001240.1:0-7964 GCA_031372385.1 Planctomycetota bacterium
GGATGTGATCGAGGAGCACGGCATCGCCCCGCACATGGTCATCATCGACCACAACAACGAAGAGACGTACCGCGAGGTGCTCGATCGCGGCTACTGGTGCGCGTTCACGATCTATCCCGGCACGAAGATGGGGAACGAGCGTATGGTCGATATCCTGCAAGTCGCCGGTGCCGAGCGGGTGATCGTGGACAGCTCGGCCGATTGGGGAAAGTCGGATGTCCTCGCCGTCCCCAAGACCGCGAAGCTCGCCGAACAGCGCGGCATCCCTCGCGAGCAGATCGAACTGGCGACGTACAAGAACGCACTCGCCGCCTACTCGCAAAGCGGCCAGATCCGCGAGGAAGACTGGCTCAACCCGCAAGCCGTCGATCAGCGAACGCTCTTCGAGGGCAACAGCGTTCTGCGCGGAGGCCAACCACCCCGCATCGACTCAGCCGACGACAAGACCATCATCCGGTGATTCTCCTCATCTTGTCCCCTCGCCCCGGCTTTGCGGGGAGAGGGCTAGGGTGAGGGGTCTTCTCCCAATGATACCCGCGCCATCGACGATCCACGGCAAGGCGCAACTTCTCGAATCGAGCGAGCAGCATCGGCGAGTTCTTCAAAGGTTGGCGACGGAAAGTGGGGTGCGTGCTGCTTGTGATCGCGCTGCCGCTGATGACGCTCTGGATTCGTAGCTATACCTTCTATGACATGATTGCCGCAAAGGGAGTTCTGATCCTCTCCAACAGCGGTTGCATGGCCTGGGACTGGCGAGGCTGGGGGGTGCCGGACGCCAATGTCATCGCATGGGAAAGCGAAAACGCTTCGCCATTCAGCGAGGATTGGTATGTCGCCGCAGACGGTGTGCGGTTCCCTTATTGGTCAGCCGTCACAGCATTGACGCTTCTCTCCGCCTACCTGATTCTCTGGAAGACGAGGAAGGCCAAGGGCGGCCGGTGATTTCAACTCACGTCACCGCCAGTACCGTAAATCGCACGGCCACGAGTGAGACGTTTCCACGTTTAGCAGTTTGTTGAAAAGCGTAGCTTGGACGCCTCGTCCGTGCTATGGGGACTTTTGTCGGTCACGTCATACAAGCACGCAGCTCAAGCAAGTGAGTTTTCAGGCACACTCGCTTGCGCTGCGTGCTTGTAATTGGGGACACTTGCATCGGCCGCTCGCCTTGGTCACGGCTTGGGTCGATTGCCACTGCGCGTCGGCATCATTCCCAGCGACCGCAGTTTGGACCGCAGTGTCATACGGGAAATCCCCAGGCGCTCGGCGGCCTGAAGCTGGTTTCCACGGCAGTGCCGCATGACCTCGTGCAACACATGCCGGTCGACCTCGTGAATCACAATGCGATAGATCTCCGGCTTGCCCTCGGCCAACAGTGCGTTGACATACTCGACGACTGTCACGAACGGGAATTCCGGTTCTCCGGCAGGAGTCGTGGGTTCCTTGGGAATGGGCATGGCATTCTCCCTCGGTGGGAATTGGCAGGACGACTGGCAGTGTCCCGCCGAATCTGACTCGATCGGAACTGAGCGTCCGTACCACGGGGACTCGTTTCGGAAACGTCCCAACGGCGGTCGTGCGCCAACGTCCCGAACTGTGTGGCTGGGGTCGAGTCTTCGAGCTCCCAGTCTGCAACACATCTCGCTGGGGGCTCGAAGACTCGACCCCCAGCCACACGAACCCGGTTCTTTCGAACCGATTCTTCACTTGCGGTTTGAGACCGCCGTCACCGCTTCTTTGGCCGACGCGGCCACGGTTCGATCAGTATCTTCAGACGCCGTTTTCAGAGCCGGCAGGCTGGCGGCCGTGCCGATCTCCTTCAACAGCCGACAGGCCTCCTGGCGCACTTCCGGCTCCGCGTGCGCCAGCAGTCCCAATACCGCCTTCTCGGCTTTGGCCCCGAGTGATTGCAGCGCCTTCGCCGCCTGCACCCGCGGGCCGGGTTGCGCGACCAGCTTTGCCAGTGGTTCGGCGGCCCGTTCGTCCTTCAACTTTCCAAGTGCCTCGATCGCCGCCAACTTGACCAACAGCGAGGTCTCTTCGAGACATTGTATCAACAGGGGAATAGTCTCGGCCTTGGCCCACGTTGCCAACGCATCGACCGCCTGCTTGCGTCGAAACGGATCCTTCTGTTTGAGCATCGCTTCGAGCGCCTTCAGGACTTCGTCCCGCCGTTCGTCGAGGGGGACGGCATGTTGCAGCTTGCCCGCCGCCGCGTTCGCCTGTCCGGCGTTCGCTCCCTGAAGATCCGCGAGGCACTGATCGATTTCTGCGACGGAAAGCTTCAGCGTGAACTCGTGCGGAACAGTCGCGACAACGGGCGGAGCAACACCCGCGACGGCGGGGGGCACCGCACCAGGTGGAGGCGGATTGACTCCGGCGGGGAACCGCAACCGGGTCCGCGCCACCTCTTCATCGAACTGATCCGCCCAGCCGACCCAATGGATCCGGACATTGCCGTTGGGCATGATTTGCATCACATCAACCGGCAGCCACTTGCCCGCCCACTCCGCCACGAGGCGGGTTCCAACGGGGAGGGCTGTCTCCTTTTCCACGGACTTGCCCGGTAGCACGGCGGCCCCCGGCGCCTGTGCGATGTTTCCGGCCGCGCCCCGTTCTTCGACCAGTTGGTATGTCAGCTTGATCGGCAGCTTCGTGATCGTGTTCTTCTCGTTCTCCACCAGCGTGGCGGTATAGTCGAGGCTGCGCGGCACTCCCGATTTCACGTCGAAGCTCAAGACACCGCTGCCGGTCAGTTTGATCCGCGGTTCGCCGGCCAACTTGTCGCGCGCTTCCAGATCGAATTCCTTCTTGATCTTCACGAGATCCCCGACCGCTTCTTGAAGCGTGTAGCTGATGCGCACTTTGCCGGGAATCCGCGTCGTCTTCGGCGCAGCGTCGGGGAACCCGGGGGCACCCGGAAATCCGGGAAATCCTGGTGGACGGAACCGGGGCCGGAATCGGGACGGCAGGCCGAGAGCATCGCCGTTCTCTTCGCTGGTGACGATGGAGATCGCAAACGAATGCGACCAGTTCGGACGGCGGGAAGACGGCAGATGTTCGAGGACCATCATCGACAGCGGCCCCATCATCGCGGGCAGCGGGTTGCGATCACCGGAGATGTCGTGGACGTGGCCCAGCGGATCCGTTTCGATGACGTCCGGCTGCGAGAACGCGCGGTTCACGGACCGCATGTGGCTCCGCTGCATGGCCAGGGGATCAACGGCCTTGCCCGATTTGGAACGGACCGACGAATTGAGCGAACCGTTGCAGTGCAGTTCGAAGTGATGATTTCCGGCGGCAGCACCGCCGCCCCCCATGTTGACGGTGATCAGCACCGTGGCCGCAGAGACCCGCTTGACCAGATCGGGACCATCCAACTTCGGCCCCTTGCCATCGCCGGTTGCAAACGCGACTCCTTCGCTCCGCAGCAGATTGATGGCATCGTTGACCGGCACGGCGAACCCGACATTTGTGGCGAATTCCTCGCGCAGCTTGGCGAAGTTCACGCCGACGACTTCTCCCCGCTCGTTGACCAGCGGGCCGCCGCTGTTGCCGGGGTTGATCCCCGCGTCGACTTGAAAGACCTTGCGGTCGTCATCCTGATTCACGCCCGAGATCGTCCCGCGCGTCGCCTTGATGTTGTCGCCCAGAATGCTGGAAAACGGAAAGCCGATCGCCCGCACTTCCTCACCGAGTTGCACCTTGTCCGAATCGGCCAGCGGCAGTGTCGGCAACCCGTTCGCTTCGATGCGGATGATCGCCAGATCGTGCTCGGCATCCTCCATGACGACGCGCGCCGGGTACTTCTTGCCGCCGATCGCCACTTCGATTTCCGAGGCATCGTCGACGACGTGTTGGCAGGTGATGAGATAGCCGTCGGCCTGCACCACGAACCCGGTCCCCGTCCCTTGCCCCTTCCCGTCCGGAGCGCCGTTCTTCTTGGCGACAGGCTGGCCGCGCGAGTACGTCGTGTTGCCGGTCACCGTCACCACGACATCGGGATCAGGTTCCAATTCGACCTTGACCGAGTAGACGTACTGCTTCCCCTGCTCCCAGCGATACCGCAGCGCCTGACCGTTCTTATCCGCTGGAGGAACCACTGCGGCAACGACGGGTGGAACGACGCCGGGAACGACGCCGGGAACCGCCGCGACTCCGGGGCCGGCGTTGGGAACCGGCTGTGGCACCGCGCCATTGGGAGTGGCGGGAGCCGTCCCGTTGACCGGCGGGTTCGCGGCCATTTGGCTGGAGTTGGAATTCGGCGTCCGCGGCGTCGATGGTCCGAAAAACGTCTGCATGCCGCCCAATAGGAACCAGCCGAACAGCCCGATGAACACGGCGCAGATCGAACCGCCGATCAATGAGACCCAGAACATGGCCCGCGAATTCACCCGTTCCATCGCGACTTCGCCGCGAACGTGGCGCACGGCCGGTTGTCGGCGGCGACGATCTCCCGATCGTGACGACGGTCGATCATCATCGGGCTCGATCGGATCGGCGTCATACGGTTCGAGTGGTTCAATTGGTTTGAGATCATCAAGGTCGTCATCGACCGGCTTGCGGCTGGACGACGGTCGACCGCGGACCGAACTTGACGAACTTCCCGCTGTCGCCGGGCGGTTCGACTTTGGTCGGCTCGATCCGGTCGTCGCGGGCTTGGAGGCGCGGGCATCACGTTGCGGCGGTGACGAGGAGAGCGCGATCGGTTGGGCCGTCGACGGGGTCGATGGTCGCGACGGTCGGGAGACCACCGAGCTTTCGTCCAAAATCGCGATCTCATCATCCACTGTTTTCGTCGAGGCGGCTGCCACCAGTGCCTTCATGAATGCGATGCAGGTGTCGAACCGGTCGACGCGCGACTTCGACATCCCCCGTGCCATCACCGCGTTGACCGCGTCGGTCACCCCGGTGATCGCCGGGGCGGCATCATTCAGCACGCACATCCGCAAGACGGTGGCGTCGGTCGCTTCAAACGGCAGATGTCCCGCGAGCAACTCGAACGCCACGACTGCCAGCGCGTATTGGTCGGTCCGCGCGTCCTGCATCTCACCCCGCCATTGCTCGGGCGCCATGTAGGGATACGTGCCGCAGGTTTCCATCTGCACCTGGCTAACGCGCATCACGCTCGTGCGAACCTCCGCCGCCAGGCCGAAGTCGACAAGCTGCACGTCACCGCCGTCCGCCTGCAACATGATGTTCTGCGGCTTGATGTCGCGATGAATGATCTGGTGCCCGTGGGCGTAGTCGAGTGCCTTGGCGATCGGCACCAGCACCCGAACCACTTCCGACAGGGGGAACCGCCCCTTCCGTTGCACGTACGCCTTGCGGTAGGCGGACAGCGTGTCGCCGTCGAGATACTTCATGACGATGAAGTATCCGAAGCGGGGA
Source organism: Planctomycetota bacterium (assembly GCA_031372385.1). Lineage (GTDB taxonomy): Bacteria > Planctomycetota > Planctomycetia > Planctomycetales > Planctomycetaceae > Schlesneria. The sequence continues at coordinate 5,389 of JANMLE010001240.1, forward strand.
TCCTGTCCGAGCAGATAGACGGGGCAGATGTGCTGGTGCTGCAGATTGTGGACGCGGTTGAACGTCTGCTTGACGCGCGACATCTCGTCGGGGCTGCGCTGCAGTTCCGGAGGGAGCACCTTGATGACGACCATTCGCTCACCGGTCGGATCATGCGCCTGCCAGACCTCACCCATCCCGCCGCGCCGCAACCGCCGCCGTAGTTGGAACCCGCCCAACTCCATTCCCGGTTCGAGGAGCGCAACGGGCGTCGCCAGCGCCGAACGCTCGGCCGATGTGTGGGATTCGGTCACCACGAACGACGGGGACGACGAGACTCCCGAGGAAGGTTCATCCGCGATGAAGGGGCCGGGGCTCTTCGACGCCGGTCCGCTGGTGGTGGAACCGCCCACCGCCGACCCCAGTTCGTGCAGATCGCCAAGCAAGCCGTCATACGTTGCCTTGTCGATCTCGCCCGCGAGAAACTTGTCCAACAACTGCTGCTTGCGGCGAGAAAAGCCGGGATCGCTCATGACGTTGACCTGGGAACAGGAATGAGTGGAACACGTCGGGAATAGCCGCCAGTTTGCCGGACATGACGGGGGCGAGCAATAGTCTCCTGATTCAACCCGGCGGCTGCAATCGTGCTGTCGGGGATGTGTACTCCTTCCGGTCCGCCGTGGCGTTGATCCTGTCGTGGGCGACTCCCGCCAGTCACTGCGTGTTCGCCGCCAGTGCTTTGTCATGAGTCGTCAATTGGGTTGTAGCCACGCTCGCCCAGAGCGTGGGGGAAGCGAACATCGCTCCATTCTCTCCCACGTTTTGGCAAACGTGGCTACGGGAAAACGGAGTCGTGACCATGCTCGGGTGCGTTGCGATCAGCGTCCCGGCCGCTTCAACAAATGTGGCTTGATGATTTCGCCGTACAGTTCCGGACGGCGATCGGCGATGCGGTTGACTTCGTTGATCCCCGCCTTGCGGATCAGGTGCTTGTTGCGGGCGCGGGCCACGTCGATGTCGGCGTACAGGATCGCTTCGTCCGTGTGATCGGCGACGGCGAGTGTCTTGCCGAGGGGATCGCAGATCCGGCTGCGGCCGATGAAGGAGACTCCGCGTTCGGTGCCGATGCGGTTCACGGCGGCGTAGTAGACCGTGTTCTCCATCGCGCGCGTGTTGATCGCATAGTCGGCGGCCGGTTCCGCGCCCGGCGGCCAGTTGGTGGGGAGCACGATCAGGTCGGCCCCCAGCAGCGTCAGGCATCGGGCCGGCTCGGGGAACCCGCCGTCGTAACAGATGCACATGCCGACGCGGACGCCGTCGACGTCATGCACGGCGAATGGGCGATCACCGAAGTCGGTGAACATGTCCACACCGAGAAACGGCAGGTGAGTCTTGCGATACGAGCCCACCAAGCCATTTGGTCCGACCAGCGCCACAGCGTTGAAGACCCGCGTGCCATCCGCTTCGAGCAGCCCGTACACGACGTGGCCACCCAGTTCGGCACACACCTCAGTCATGCGCGCGACGGAGGGACCGGGGATCGGTTCGGCGTACGGTCGGGCTTCCTCAATGCTGCTGAAGCAGTAGCCGGTCAGGGCACATTCCGGAAAGATCGTCAGGTCGGCGCCGCCGGCTCTCGTCTCGCGCAGCTTCTCGATCATTCGATCCAAGTTGCCCGGCACATCGGCCAACTGAAAGTCCATCTGCACGCCGGCGATTCGCATGATCCGTCAATTCCAAGAGCGGGGATTGGGCCGAGTCGGTCAACCGTCGAAGGATGCCCGATTTCGGATCAGGGTTCAATCGACCCACATCGCGCGGAGGATTCACCACGGAAAACCGAGCGCGGGCTTTGCCCGCAACGCAAATGAAGAAGAAGTGTGACCACAGATTTCACGGATGGGTACAGATAAGACGAAGAGGGAACGTAAGTCGAAGAGGGAATGAGTGAGCGTCGTGGTTTCCTGTCCACTCTCCCCAACGTCAGGCGGGAGAGGGGACAAGTAGTCACAACACATGGCCAATTCGCTCTTGGTCTTATCTGTGCCCATCTGTGAAATCTGTGGTCGAACCTCTTCATTTCGGTTGCGATGTCGTTGCGCCCGGTTGTCCGTGGTTCCTGGTCTGTCATCCGGGCTCGGAGCGTTCCGCTGTGAGGGAGTATTGGTTCCATCAGGTTGCAAAGCCGTTGAAATCGCCTGTGAGCGCCGACTCGTCGTCCGATTCTTGCGGAACAGACGGCGGGTTCCCACAATGAGCCGCCGGTATCGCGGGTGGTTGGATTGCCACCCGCCCGGCGACTCACATTTGACATTCCAGGGAACCACCACAATGCCGCTCCGCTTTCTTCCGGGCACATGCTTTATCCTGTTGACAGCGTTGGTCTCAATGAGCCAAGCCCAGCAACCGGCTCTCGATCCCAAGCAGGCGGATGCTGATTTCGCCGTCCAAGGGGAATACATTGGAACCATCCCTTCGGACCCTCCGCTGAAGTTCGGAATCCAAGTGATCGCATTGGGCGGCGGCAAGTTTCACGCGGTCGGCTATCCGGGGGGACTGCCCGGTGACGGTTGGACTGGCCAGGACAAGCACGAGGC
>JANMLE010001262.1:0-1992 GCA_031372385.1 Planctomycetota bacterium
ACCGACGCCCTGCACTGCCTGATCAGCACACCGGTGATTGACGGCGACCACATCTACGGAGTTTGCAGCCACGGCGAACTGCGCTGCCTGGACATCAAGCAGGGCGATCGGCTGTGGTCGACGTTCGAGGCGACCAGCAAGCAATCCGCACGCTGGGGGACCGCCTTCATTGTGCGACACGAAGGCCGCTACGTCCTGTTCAGCGATCAGGGCGACTTGATCTTCGCCCGACTGACCCCGCAGGGTTACACCGAACAGGGCCGCGCCCATCTGCTCGAACCAACCGGCCCGTCCCAGCGCCGCGAAGTCGTCTGGACCCACCCCGCCTTCGCGAACCGCTGCGTCTACGCCCGCAACGACAAGGAGATCGTCAGCGTGTCGCTGGCCAAGTGATTGGAACGAAGGTGAAGAATGTGACAACACAACATCAGTAGTTCCAAGTTTGCGAGGAAGGCACCTCGACGTGCCGGTCTTTGCGCCGAAGGCGTTAATTCGACTGCGCTCACGTGGCCGTTTCGTAGTTGAAGGCTGACGACAACTCTTCAGCCCGGAGGGCGGCAGATCGTAGCGAAGCGGCCGCATCAGCCCGGAGGGCGGCACTTCGATGAACCTTCAGCGTCCTTCGCCGTGTCGCCCTCCGGGCTGGTTGGAGATTGCTGGCAATCTCCCCACGGCTTGCGCCGTGGGCTACGATCTGCCGCCCTCCGGGCTAAGACCATCACGACCACTGTCAGATCAGCCTCGCGACTGCCTCACCGACTTCGCTCGTTTGGGCCGTTCCCCCGAGATCCGGGGTGCGCGGTCCCTGAGTACGAAGCAGTTCTCCCACAGCGGTGTGGATCGCCTGCGCAGCCGCCGCGTCACCAAGATGATCGAGCATCATCGCGGCGGAAAGGATGGCTGCGAGTGGATTGGCGATTCCCTGCCCCATGATGTCCGGGGCGGAACCGTGGACCGGTTCGAACAGGCTCGGGTGTTGGCCGGTCGGGTCGATGTTGGCGCTGGCGGCCAGGCCCATGCTGCCGACGATGATCGCGGAGAGGTCGGTCAGGATGTCGCCGAACAGGTTGCTCGCCACGACCACGTCGAAGCTCTCCGGGCGGCGGACGAACTCCATCACCGCGCGGTCGACCAGCAGCGATTCGGTTTCGATCTGCGGGTACTCGTTCGCGACGAGCGCGAAGACTTCGTCCCACAGGACCATGCCGTAACCTTGGGCGTTGCTCTTGGTGATCGACGCGACCCGTTTGCGCGGCCGGGTGACCGCCTTTTCGAACGCCGCCCGGATGATCCGTTCGCAACCGCGCCGGGTGAAGACCGACGTCTGAATCGCCACGTCATGGTCCGAGCCCTGGTAGACCCGACCGCCCACGTTCGCGTATTCGCCTTCGGTGTTTTCGCGGAAGACGAGCATGTCGATCGAACCGGCGGCCTTGTTGCGCAGCGGGCTTTCGACGCCGGCATACAGGTAGGCTGGACGGAGACAGACGCACTGGTCGAAGCGGCGGCGAATCGGCAGCAGCAGGCCGTTCAGTGTGATGTGGTCCTGGACCTTGGGATGTCCGACGGCCCCCAACAGCATCGCGTCGAACTTGGCCAACTCATCAAGGAACTCGGGCGGAGCCATGCGGCCGTGGGCGAAGTAATAGTCGGTCCCCCACGGGAACTCGGTCCACGCGATTTTTGAACCCGACCGGGTCACCGCGGCATCGGCCGCGCGCATCGCCTCGCGCGTGACTTCGGGACCGATCCCATCTCCGGCAATGACGGCAATCTGGAACAGTGGCATGCTCAGACCTTGATTGACATGACTTGGATGATCCTGGTTGATTGACTGGCGGGTTGATCGTACCTCGCGCGGTCGTCGATGGAACATTTTTGGTGAGCCGGGGGGCGGTTGCCCCCGGGCCCCTGTGGCGTAGTGGGCGGGGGCGGACGCCGCCCCGGACAACAAGACTACAACTGTATGAACGTAGCATAGAATGCCCCGGG
>JANMLE010001312.1:0-3332 GCA_031372385.1 Planctomycetota bacterium
GGGGTGGTTGACTTTCTACTCCCCCCCCCCCCCGCCAAAAAACCACAAACTCTCTCTTTTCGCAATTAAAAACCACCCCCGACCCCCTCGCGACAGCGGCATTTCGGACAGCCACACACAGACTCTGATGACATGCGACGCAACCTCCTCCCTTTCGTGTATTTCGTGGTTCAATTCATCAATGATTGGGATGGAACCTGCCGCCGAAGTCGACTTGTTCCGCACCGACAAACACAGAGTTTCCCATGCTCGACATCGAACAGATCACCAAGACGTTTCACGCGGGAACGCCGAACGAAGTCCGCGCGCTGCAAGGGGTCGACCTCAAGATCGAAGACGGTTCGTTCGTGATCGTGATCGGGACCAATGGCTCGGGGAAGTCGACGCTGCTCAACGCCGTCGCCGGTTCGTTCCTCGTCGATACCGGCCGGCTGCGGCTGAAGGGGCGCGACATCACGCGGTGGCCGGAACACCGCCGGGCCAAGTTCATCGGCCGCGTCTTTCAGAATCCGTTCACCGGCACGGCACCCTCACTGACCATCGCCGAAAATCTGGCGCTGGCCGCCAAGCGGGGCCGCAGGCGCGGGCTCGGCTGGGCACTCGGCCCGTCGATGCGCCACGACATGTTCGAGCGGGTCCGCCACATGGGGCTCGGCTTGGAAGACCGGCTGAACAACGCGATCGGCAGTCTCTCCGGCGGTCAGCGTCAATCGCTGACGCTGCTGATGGCCGGACTGATCAAACCCGACCTGCTGCTGCTGGACGAACACACCGCGGCCCTCGATCCGAAGAGCGCCGACCAGGTGATCCGTCTGACAGAAGAAGTCATCCGCCGCGACAAGCTGACAACTCTGATGGTCACACACTCGATGCAACAGGCGGCCCATCTGGGTGACCGCCTGATCATGATGGTGCGGGGCAAAGTCCTCCACGACTTTCAGGGGGCCGAAAAACGCCGTCTGACCCCGGAAGATTTGCTGGCCCGATTCGATGAGGTGCGCCGAGCCGACCAACTCGATGAAACCGCGGCCAGCATGCTGAAGCGACAGTACGTGTAGGACAACATCGCATCACCGGCAAACTTCGTTTGGTTGACGTCACCGAGCGGATGCACGAAGACTTCCACCGGTAGATGTGCGATAAATGTCGGACCGGAGGATGTGTACTCCGGACTCATCCGACATGAGTACTGTAGTCCCGTCGCTCCGCCGACGGGACGTGCGGCGAATGAGTTCTCAACGGTGGCCAGTCTTCTCCGCGACCGTCCCGTCGGCCGAGCGACGGGACTACAGTAAGTGTGCCGCGATCATCACGAGATTCCGGAGCCGCAGAGATGCCGATCAATCCATCACCGCCGAACAGTCTGCCCGGACAGCCCGCGCATTCGCGGCGCAGCCTGCTCTATGCCGGGACCGCCGGATTCATGGGGCTGTCGCTGCCGCACTACATGGCGGCGCAGGCGGTGGCGAAAGAACAGGTCGCCGAACAGCAGGCGGCGGCGTTTGGCCGGGCGAAGTCGTGCATCCTGCTCTTCATGTGGGGCGGTCCCGCGCACCAGGACACGTGGGACATGAAGCCGAACGCGCCGCGCGAGATTCGCGGTGAGTTTCAGCCAATTTCCACGATCGTTCCCGGCATCCAGATCTGCGAGCACTTCCCGCGGCTGGCCCGGCGGACGGACCAACTGGCGATCATTCGCTCGATGACGCACAACAATGTCGATCACACCCCGTCCACGCATTTCCTGCTGACCGGCCAGGCTCCGCCGCCCACTTCGGACTTGCGACAGGACTGGCCGAGCATCGGCAGCGTGCTGTCAAAGCTCGGACGCGGCAAACCTCCGCTGCCTCCGTTCGTGTCGATGCGGCCGAAGTTGCCGGGCGACGTGCCGCGGTTCGTCGAGGAGAGCCACGGGCAATTCGCCGGCTGGCTCGGCCCCACCTTCGACCCGTTGACCATCGACGCCAATCCCCACTCCCCCGACTACCACGTCGGCGACTTCGATCCTCCGCGCGAAGTGGCCGGGCGGCGGGTGGAGATGCGGAAGTCGTTGCTCCAAAGTCTGGAGACACGGGGCAATGACCGGGCACCGATGCAGCAGATGTCCCGGCACTACGAACGGGCATTCGCGCTGATGAACTCGGCCGAAGCCAAGGGCGCCTTTGATCTCACACAGGAACCGCCCGAGATGCGGGAGCGCTACGGACTCAATCCGCACGGCCAGTCGGTCTTGCAGGCCCGCCGACTGATCGAACGGGGTGTGTCACTGGTGACGGTCTTCTGGCCGAATGACGGGATCAAGAACGTCAGCGTCTATTGGGACACGCATTCCCGCAACTTCATCGACTTGAAAACTCGCCTGATGCCCGTTGCCGACCAGGCGTTCTCGACGTTGCTGGACGACCTGAAGGAACGGGGGCTGCTCGACGAAACGCTGGTCATCTGGACTGGTGAATTCGGTCGCACGCCGCGCATCGGCCAACGCAACAGTGACGCGGGCGCCGGTGCCGACGGCCGCGACCACTGGCCCGGTTGCTTCACATCGGTGTTGGCCGGCGGCGGAATCCGCGGAGGCCAAGTCCACGGCGCTTCGGACCGCCACGCCGCGTATCCGTCCGCCAACGCCGTCCGCCCGATGGACCTGGTGGCCACCGTCTATCAGTCGCTGGGTGTTCCCCAACACTTGGAACTGCGCGATCAACAGGGCCGCCCGTTGGTGATCTGCCCGGGCGATCCGCTGCTGAACCTGTTTTGATGGCCGAACCGCCGTTGCATCACAAGCCGTCAGGAATCCGCGTCGCGTTCAACAGACTGACCGGGTGAGGATCGGTGCATCGAGCTTGCGTTCTGGATACTGCCACGGAAAATGAACGCCCCTGTCGCTGAGAGCGCGGCAATGTTGTTCGAACTCAACCGGCGCGACGAACCATGAACGACCTGCAATTCCAGAACATCGCCCGCGTCACTCGTCGCCAGATGTTCGGCTCGACCGCTAGCGGCGTCGGGTTGGCGGCGCTGGCATCGTTGATGGGACAGCCGTCTGCCCGGGCTGGCGAAAAGGGGCTGGCTGATCTGCCGCATCATCTTCCCAAGGCCAAGCGCGTGGTCGTGCTCTGGCAGGGTGGCGGTCCCTCGCACGTCGACCTGTTCGATGAGAAGCCGGTGATGCAGGAGATGAAGGGGAAGGACATCCCCGACTCCATCCGCGGGACGACGCGGTTGTCGACGATGTCCAGCGGGTATGGCAAGTGGCCGTGCCAGCCGGCGATCAAGCCGTTCAAGAAGTACGGCCAGTCGGGCATCGCGATGAGTGAGATGCTGCCGAACGTCGG
>JANMLE010001329.1:0-4589 GCA_031372385.1 Planctomycetota bacterium
CGTGAGGGAGCGGTCTGCAACAACTTGACCGCTCCCTCACGGTCGCGGCTCGATTGCCACGCTGTTTGTAGATGAATTCGCAAGAATTCAGCAAATCATCGGACTACGACCTGAGTTCTTGCGAACTCAGCTACGACGCCGGGACTAATCCGTGGTAGCGCGCTTGCCCGTTGAAACTCCGCAAATGCGCGGCTCACTGAGCGGTCCTTTTCAACACCGGATGTGTTTGGTAAGACAACCGCCAAACACCGGCACACGAGGAGTCGCCATGCGTCACACGATCGGATTGATTGTTCTGCTGTTTGCTTCGAGCACATTCGTGTCAGCGGCCGAGCCGGCGCTTACGGAGAAGGCATGGACCGTCGACGGGGTTGCCCGTCAGGCACTGGTTCACATCCCGGCATCGGCCCGCACGTCACCCGCGCCGGTGGTCTTCGCGTTTCATGGACACGGCGGCACGATGGCGCATGCCGCCCGGTCGTTCTCGTATCACACGCTCTGGCCCGAGGCATTTGTGGTCTACTTGCTGGGATTGACGACGCCGGGCATGTTGACGGACCCCGACGGAAAACGACCGGGCTGGCAGTCGGGACGAGGCGATCAGGACGATCGCGATCTGAAGTTCTTCGACGCCGTGTTCGCGTCGCTGAAGAGCGATTACAAGATCGACGAATCGCGCGTGTATGCCACCGGACATTCCAATGGCGGCAGCTTCACCTACCTGCTGTGGTCCACCCGCGGCGATCTCTTCGCGGCGTTTGCCCCGTCGGCGGCCGTAGCGGGAAAAGAACTGAAGAACCTCAAACCAAAGCCCGCGCTGCACGTCGCCGGCGAGACTGATCCGCTCGTCAAATGGAACTGGCAGAAGCTGATGATGGAGGCGGTGCGGAAGTTGAACGGCTGCGAGGCGGAAGGGACCGAATGGGACAAGGCGGGTGAGTTGACTGGAACCGTCTATGCGTCGAAGACCGGCACCCCGTTCGTGTCACTGATCTCACCGGGCGATCACAAGTTCCCCGGTGAAGCCCCGCGGCTGATCGTGAAGTTCTTCAAGGAACACGCGAAGAAGTGACCCCCTGTCCGCTGGCGACCCACTACCCACCATCCACTGGACTCAGCATGACATGGCAGATGGTTTCCATCCTGGCCGAGGCCCGGCAGCGCGGGGCGAGTGATGTGCATCTGGTGCGGGGTCTCACGCCGGCGCTGCGCGTTGCCGGCGGGCTGCAACAACTCGCGGGCGAACCGCTCGATGAAGCCGCGCTGCAACGCTTTGTCAACGAGTTCGCCACGCTGGCTCAGATCGGGCTGTTGCAGGCCCGCCGTGAGTTGTGCATTGCCGTGGAACAGCCGGGCGTGGGGCGGATTCGTGTCACCGTCTACATCCGGTCCGGTTGCCCCGAGATGGCGATCCGATTGAGCGAGACGGCGATCCGCTCCGCCGCCGAATTGCGACTGCCGCCCGTCGTCGAGGAATTGACGCATCGCACCAGCGGCCTCGTGTTGGTGACCGGCCCGACCGGGACCGGCAAGACGACGACGTTGAACTTCATGATCGACTGCATCAACCGCCAGCGCCCGCTCAAGATCATCACGATTGAAGATCCGATTGAGTTCGTGCATCAGTCGCAGCGCAGCATGGTCGTGCAGCAGGAGGTCGTGACCGACGTGGCGTCGTTCCGGACCGCGCTGGTCCATGTGCTGCGTCAGGATCCCGATGTGATTGTCATTGGCGAGATGCGCGACTTGGAAACGATCGAGACCGCACTGATCGCCGCCGAGACCGGGCATCTGGTGCTGGCCACGCTGCACACGCCCGATGTCGTGCAAACGGTCCAGCGGATCTACAGCGTGTTTCCGGCCGAACAGCAGAACACGATCATCGTTCAACTGGCCAACAGCCTGCAGGCCGTGGTCGCCCAGCGGCTGCTGCCGCGCGCCGACGGAGCGGGACAGGTGCTGGCGTGTGAAGTCTGCGTCACCACCCCCGCCGTGAGGACTCACATCCGTGAACGGCAGGTGCATCAACTCGGCAACGAGATGCAGACGGGGATGAAGTTCCAGATGCAGACGATGGATGCGAGCCTGCTGAGCCTCTGCCAACGCGGCGACATTTCGCTGGACACAGCGATCGCACACGCTCAGAACGCCGACTTCATACGGCGGCACGCGGGGAAGTAGCCGGTCGTGTCATGCCTTCGCCAACGTAGCCATCATCGCTCCGCGTGATGAGCCTTGTAGGATCAGGCGTCCACCTGTCTTCGGCTCATCACGCGGAGCGATGATGGCTACTTTTGGTCAGCGTGTCGCAACTGTTCCACGAGATCCGGCAGATCGTCCGCGATCAGGTCCGGCGGAGGACTCGCCTGTTCGAAGTCGGCGCGCGTGCTGATTCCGGTCAGGACTCCCGCGGTCCACAGGCCGAGCGGGATCGCGCCGGAGATGTCCGTGTCGTAGCGGTCGCCGACCATCAGGGTTTGTCCGGCGGTCAGGTTCAGCCGCGCCATCGCCTGCTCGTACATGCCGCGGTTCGGCTTGCCAATCACGATCGGCTGCTGGCCGCTGGCCGTGATGAGCAGTGCCAGGATGCTGCCGGCTCCGGGCAGCGGGCCTCGTTCGCTGGGATAGGTCGCGTCGGAGTTCGTGCCGATGAACTTCGCGCCGTTGCGAATGGCCAGCGTCACGTTCGCCAGCTCTTCATAGGTCAGTTTGAAGTTGATCCCCGCCACGGCGTACGTCGCCGCATGGGGATCGGTCGTCAATTCGAACCCGTGCTTTTGCAGGGCGACCCTCAATCCGTCCTGGCCCATCACGATGACCGGACCGCGCGGCCAGTTGTGATGCGCGACCTGTTCGGCCAGCCAGCAGGCGGTGGCTTCGGCGCTTCCCAGAACCTGATCGGGCCGGATGTGAATGTCCATCTCGGCGAGCCGCTCGACAAACTGCTCGGGCGTCTTGCTGGCGTTGTTCGTGACGAACAGGAACGAGCGGCCGGTCGACGCCAGGTAATCGAGCGCCTCTTGGACGCCAAGAAGGGGCTGGGTGCCGACGTAGATCACGCCGTCCATGTCAAACAACACACCGCGCACGGAGCGCAGTCCGGCAAGCTCACGGGTCACGAACAAGGCTCCTGTGGGATTGGTCTGAAGAATTCAGTGCAAAGTGAGAAGTGATCAGTGCAAAGTGCAAAATGAAAGGCACCCCCCGCCGACGTCGAGGCTGGCGCGACGACCACCGCACAACGCACCTTCGAACCTGTTCGTGATTGGAAGCGTCGTTGCCTTTTTATCACTTTGCACTTTGCACTGATCACTTCTCACTTTTCACTCGTCCCAATCAATTCAACGTCCTGCGATCGGCGCGGCGTCACCGGTTGTGGAGACCTGCGGTCGGCTCGGTGGGGCGGTCGGGAGACCGCCCCACAACACGCCGCTGGACCGGCCTACTTCGTCTCACCCATCATGCGGGCGACGTGCGGTTCGATCGACGTGGCCCACGTCTTGTAGGCGGCCGGGTTCAGGTGCAGCAGGTCGGGCATGACTTCCTTGCTGAGAACCCCCTTGTCGTCGAGAAACTTCGGGCCGATGTCGAGGTATTCGACCATCTTGCCGTCGGCCAGTTTGGCGACGATCGCGTTGGCCCCGGCGTTCACCTTGCGCTGGCCATTCGCTTCATCTGCGCCGCGCGGGAAGATCCCTAGGATCAGGATCTTGGTTTCGGGGAGCTTGTCGCGCAGCTTCTTGACGATAACGGTGATTCCGTCGGCGATCTGTTCGCTGGTGTTGGAACCCGAGTTGTTCGTCCCGATCATGATGACGGCCAGCTTCGGCTTGATCCCGTCGATGTTGCCGTTGTCCAACCGCCACAGAACGTGCTGGGTCCGGTCGCCGCCGATGCCGAGATTGACTGCATTCCGCTTGCCATAGGCTTCGGCCCACGCCTCCTTGCCGGCCCCCTCCCAGCCCTGCGTGATCGAATCGCCGATGAAGATCAGGTCGACGTTCCCCTTCTTCACCCGTTCGTTGAACGATTCATGGCGCTTCATCCAGCCCGCGTCGCGCGGCACGGGTTTGACGGCATCGTGATCCTGGGCGGCAACCGACTGGACCAGGCAGCCCAACGCAAGGAGAGTGGCGTACCAAGAGGCAACTCGCATGGTGTTCAACTCCAAAAGACGAACGCGACTTCCGCAGACTCGCCGACCGAACAGACGGCCGGCACGGCCACGTTCTACCACAGCGGAATCGCGACTGCACCCGCCAGACGCGGACGCGGAATGAACAATTGACCCGATCGGCCAGCAAGCGGGTTCATGATCAAGTGGTCGACACAGTGGACTCCCTCGCTGACGCTTCGGGTTGGTATTCGAGGCTCGGTTGCGACCCCCGCACACCGGTCTTACACTGCCGTCCGCCAAGAACCGAATCTCTCCCCACCGGCCCGGCCACCCCAAACCACCCCGAGATAATTAATTCGTACCCCCCCCCCGCAGAAGCCAAAATCCAAACCAACACCCAAAGGCTGATTTTCGTCAAAGCGTCCAAAGGCATAGCGTTAGACAACTACCAGCATCTGATTTTTCCGCTGAT
>JANMLE010001345.1:0-2000 GCA_031372385.1 Planctomycetota bacterium
TGTGAGGCTTTCGTGGAATGGGAATCTGGGTAGTTCACTTGCGGTTGAATGGGGCGATTGCGTCGCTGCCAAAAATGCCCATGTTTCCAATGTGTGCTGTCGGTTCATGCCGGAAACGCGATCCGTCACAGTAGAACTAAGCCACCCCGCTGCCGCAGTTGACCGATGAAGTGGCTACACGCGCTGCGAAAGTGAATGCACACCTCACGACAATGGGAATGCAGCCATGACGTTTCCGATAAAAGTCGTGGAGCACGTTTTCAACGTGCTCACATCGCCGGGAAACAGGCACGTTGAAAACGTGCCCCACGTCCTTTTGGGACTTTTGTCGGAAACGTCCGCTATTGTTTTCAAACGCCCGCCATCCGGCAGCAAGACCTTTTTTACTCCGTAAGCACGAAGGTCTCGGGCATCAGCAAAAGCAACATCCCCAAGCTCACGCTCTCATTTCCCAGCGTCCCCGAACAAACCGCCATCGCCGAGGTGCTGACGGAGATGAACGGGGAGCTGGCGGTGCTGGAGCAGCGGCGGGAGAAGCCCCGTGCCCTCAAGCAGGCCATGATGCAGGAACTCCTCACCGGCCGGACGCGGCGGGTATGATCCCGTGCGGGTCGCTGCCTCAAATCTGAAAGGACTCCGATGTCGAACACCAAGCCGTCGCTCGATGAACAGCAAATGGAACAACTGGAACGCGAATATCCAGCGGCGTCGGGTGCCGCATTTTCCAAGGCGTACCAGCAAGCCGTGCAGACGGGACTGAGCGTCGTCGTCTCGGAGAACGGTGCGATTTTCGAGGTTTTTCCTGACGGGCAACGCAGGTTCGTCAAGTCCATCACACCGCCCACTCCGGCTGAGCCAGGTCGAAAGTTCACGATCACATGAAGACGGTGACGCCTCGCCTGCGCATGTTTGCCGGACCAAACGGCTCCGGGAAAAGCACACTCAAGACGGTGCTGCCTCCCGAATTGCTCGGCGTCTACCTGAACCCCGATGAGATCGAAGCCCAAATTCGACAACAGGGGTTTCTGGTCGTCGAAGATTTCGGTGCGCATGCCGACTCCGACATGGACTCCCGACTGCTGGCATTCTTCCAGCAATCGAAGTTCCTGATTGGTGCCGGGCTGGCTCCCGCAGTGGGCAAGCTCGGGTCCGCGAACGGGCGCGTCGATTTCTCCCATGTCGCCGTGAACTCATACTTCGCGTCGGTTGCGGCGGATTTTCTGCGCCAGTAACTCTTGAAGCAGAAGACCTCGTTCACGCTGGAAACCGTGATGTCGTCTCCGGACAAAGTGAAACTGCTGGAACAGGCCCAGCAACTCGGCTATCGAACGTATCTGTACTTCATCGCGACCGATGACCCGGCGATCAACATTTCGCGCGTGCAGAATCGCGTGAAACAGGGTGGCCATCCGGTCCCCGAAGACAAGATCGTCAGCCGTTACCACCGTTCGCTGGGCCTGCTGATGGAGGCGATTCGTCACACGAACCGAGCCGACGTCTTCGACAACTCCGGCCATAATCAAGATCGCACCTGGCTGGCTGAGATCACTGAGGGCCAGACTCTGGAAATCAAGACCGATCAGACCCCCGCGTGGTTTGGCCAGGCCGTTCTCGAAAAGATCACTTCTGAGGTGCCGAAACGATGAGCGCTGTTGAGCAACCTCGATCCGGACGCAGAACCGCATCATCGACCTGGTCACGGACAAGGCCCGTCCCGATTGCTCCGGCTACGATTACCTCGGCGAGTGGAACAAGCGGGATAACAACCGCGGCATCGAGGCGGAATTGCTTCGGGCGAACCTCAAGCGGCGCGGCTACTCCGAGGCGCACATTTCCGCCGCCCTGCAAAAGCTGATGGCCGCCGCGGACGCCACCGGCGACGACAAACCTTAGAACCTGTCCAAGAACAACCCCGCGATGCCGTCCCGTCGGGGGGGCGACGGGACAACAGTATTGCCCGGCCACCCCCGACGGGGCGGGAAATTGGACGCGCCCGCAAA
>JANMLE010001353.1:0-7376 GCA_031372385.1 Planctomycetota bacterium
GGCGGGGTTCTGCTCGGTCAGGCACCCGCCAGCCAAAGCAGCGCCGCGTTGCTCAGTCCCGCCAAGGGACAGATTCCCAATGACACGGGGAGCGACGGACAAACCAAGATGACGATCGAGAAGTCGGCCGAACTCGGTGGCGCTGCACTGAAAATCGTCTTCGCCGCCGGAGACAGCTTCGGCGATCGGCCGCCGCGGGTGAAGGACTGGAAGCCGTTCGCCCGGCTCCGGTTCACGGTTCTGAATCCGGGCGGCGAAGCGGTCGACTTGGAACTCAACGTCAATCACAAACTCACGACCAACTATCCGACGCGCGCAGTCCACCCGATCAAACTCAAGCCCGGCCGGAATGCGGTCACCATCGATCTGGATGCACTGCTCAACGTAAACGGTTCCAGCCCCGATCTGGCGCATGTGGTCAAGTGGTACATCAACTGTGAAGCGGGGAAGACTCCGACGCTGTACTTCAGCGACATCGTGCTGGAAGGCAATGCCGCTCAGACAACCAAGCCGGCGACCGCCACTCCCGCGGTCGTGCATGGCGATCCGGCGCGGCTGGCCCGGATTCGCGCGGCGAAGATGCCGAAGATCGACAAGGTAATCTCCTTCGACACGCCCGCAGCCGATGCCGTGTTGTCGGCGATGGAAATCTATCCGCCGAACAATCCGTGGAACCTGGTGGTCTCCGACTGGCCGCTGCATCCCAATTCGAAGGCGCTCGTCGCCAGTGTCGGGACCGACAAAGTGCTGCGCGTCAACGACGACATGTGCTTTGTGATCGTTCCACCCAATCAGCCGAAGATCGACGTCAAGTTGGTGGCCTATCCCGGTGAATCGGACCGCGGGCCGTTTCCGGTTCCCGACAACCTGCCGATCGAGGGCTGGCCGAAATGGCATTCGAAGGATGGAAAGAAACTGACACTGGCCGATGTGCAGCGCCGCCCGCCTCAATACGACGGGGACCGGCATGCGATCATTCTCGATCCGACGGCGGGAAAACTGTACGAGTTCTTCGTCATGGGCAAGATCGGCGAGAACTGGGCGGCCGATCAATCTTCGGTCTTCGACCTGAAGAGCAACCGGCTGCGTCCCGACGGCTGGACATCGGCCGATGCCGCGGGGCTGCCGATCTTTCCGGCGGTCATTCGTTACGACGAACTGCAGCGGGGTGAGATCGAGCATGCCATGCGGGTGACGATTCGACGCAGCCGCAAGTCGTACGTCTATCCCGCCACGCATCACGCGGGTCACGGCACGGATGTGTCACTGCCACGGATGGGAGAGCGGTTCCGCTTGCGTCAGGATTTCGACACGAGCAAGTTCTCACCGACGGTCCAAACGGTGCTGAAGGGACTCAAGAAATACGGCATGTTCGTGGCCGACAACGGTCTCGAATGGTCGCTGTCGATGGCCCCCGATCCGCGGATTCCCGACATTCACGAAGAGCTGCGCCAGGTGAAGGGCTCAGACTTCGAAGTCGTCCAGCCGCCGACGGGATACGTGCCGCCGAAGGAGTAGGTGCGACGGAGGGAGCACGGATTGAGGAACCGTTCGTCGACTGGGGAGTTTCGCTTTCAAATCCCTGTTTCATCCGCGTCCATTTGAGGTCTGTGACATGCAAGACACACCGGCATTTCGGAACATTTGTGCCAGCACACGTGGATTCAACATTCGCGGCAAGGCGAAATGGGGCGGAAAGCCGTATCCGGGCATCGTGGTCGCATCAGCCGACTTCCTCTATTTCGCGGTCAACGAGAGCCTGATTGTCAACGCAGTCGCGGCTGTCGGCGGGGCTGTTGGCGGACTCATCGGAGGCTTGGTGAGATCGAACCGGCCCGGCGCTGATCCATCGCGAATCCTGCCTCAACCGATCGAGTCGGTCGAAGCGAAGAATCTGACGGAATTACCCCGCGCGGTGTTGCAACATCGGGACTGGCCGGTGAATTGGAAGTCTGGACCCGTGATCGTTGTACCGAAACGGTCCGTGAAATCCTTGCGGACAACTTTCTGGCTCGGCGGCATCGAGATTCAACTGGACGGTGCCAGCATCCGAGTGTTTACTCCCATCTTTCAGAGAAGGCAGATGGCAGAGTATCTGAAGGCTCTGGGATGGGACGTTCAGATGAAGTGAAGACGCGCGTTGGTGTCAAACGTTCACGTGCGGTATCGGCCCAACGAAACAGTGACCGGAAATCGTGTGTCGAGCAGATGTCCAACATCAGGCGACCGAGTTTGTTGGGGCGGCATTCAGCTCGCTGTATTCAGCACTTCGACCAATGACTCGACGACCGTGCGACAGAGTGGAACCACCAATTCCGGTGGCATCGCGGGGGCGGGCATCAGGACGATCGTGTCGCCGATGTTGCGCAGGACGACACCGCGGCGACGGCAGGCGAGCGTGACGTGATGGCCGATTCGCAGCGCCGTGGGAAACGGCGTTTGGGATTGGCGATCCTGAACCAATTCGATCCCCACCATCGCGCCGCGCTGACGCACTTCGGCAATGTGCGGATGAATCGACGCGACGTCGCTGGGAGCGGCGGGATTCGTCAACGCGTCGAGTTCACTTCGCAGGGTGGCTTCGATCTGTTGCACGTTGTCCAACACGCGATGCTCATCAAACAACCGCAGCGATGCCAAAGCCGCGGCGCAGGCGAGCGGGTTTCCCGTGTAGGTGTGGCCGTGTTGAAACGTGCGTCCCGACCAGGGATCGCCGAGAAACGCTTCGTAGATCTCATCGGTGACCAGCGTCGCGGCCAGCGGCAGGTAGCCTCCGGTCAGTCCCTTGGAAAGGATCAGCAGGTCGGGCGAGACCCCTTCGTGTTCGCAGGCAAACAGCTTGCCCGTTCGACCAAACCCGACCGCGATCTCATCGGCGATCAACAGGATGCCGTGCCGTCGTGTCAGCTCGCGCACCCGCTTCAGAAAGCCCGGCGGATGCACCAAGATTCCCGCCGCCGCCTGCACGAGCGGCTCGATCACAAATCCCGCGATGCGATCCGCGCTCTCGGCAAGCGTTCGTTCGAGTTCAGCAAACGCCTGATCTTCTTCTTCCTCTTCATTCTGGCTTCTGGCTTCTGGCTTCTGGCTTCTTCTCCCCGGCACCGGCACCCGCAGCGCCGGAAACATCAACGAGCCGAACAGGCTGTGAAAGCGGTCGATCCCTCCCAGGCTGATCGTGCCAACCGTGTCACCGTGATAGGCCTGACCCAGGCAGACGAACAGGCTGCGCTCCTCGGGGCCGCCCGGCTTCTGCCGGTGGTACTGGTACGCCAGCTTGAGCGCGACTTCGACTCCGGCCGCTCCGCAATCGGCGTAGAAGACCTTGTTCAGCCCGGCCGGAACGCGACGCACCAGTTCCGCCGCCAGTTCGATGGAGGGCTCGTTCGACAGACCGAGCAGCGTCGTGTGCGCGACGCGATCAAGTTGTTGTCGAATCGCTTCGTCGATCGCCGGAACGCGGTGTCCATGAATGTTGCACCACAGCGACGAGTGACCGTCCAGATACCGTCGACCGGTCGAATCGATCAGGAAGAATCCCTCGGCATCGACAATGATCGGCGCGCCTTCGTTCCGGTACGCCGACATCGCCGTGAACGGATGCCAGACATGCGCGTTGTCGAGTTGCCGGAGTCGCTCGGTCAGGGCATCACCTATCCCGGATATTCACCACGGAAAACACGGAAAGTCACGGAAGGAAAGGCATGAAGATAAGGTGCCCGAATGAAACACTTCTTGTTCGGCGCTCAGACCGGAATGAGGCACCCCTTCCCAACTCTACTTCCTTCCGTGAGCTTCCGTGTTTTCCGTGGTTGCCATGATTCGTCCTGGCTACGGCAGCAGATCCTTGACGGTGTCGCGTTCCTGCTTCAGTTCGGCGACGGTCTTGTCGATCTGGCTGCGGCTGAAATCGTCGACTTTGAATCCCGGCACCACGCGCCAGTTGCGGCCGTCGCTGGACAACGGCAGTCCGGTGACCAGCCCGGATTCGATCCCGTAACAGCCTTCGGACCAGACGGCCGCGCTGAAGCACGAGCCGGCCGGCGTCGGCGTGACGATGCTCTTCACGGTGTCGAGTGCGGCGTTCGCGGCACTGGCGGCGCTGGAGGCTCCGCGTGCCTTGATGACGGCGGCACCGCGCTGCTGAACGGAACTGATGAAGTCCCCCTTCAGCCAGGCCTGGTCGGTGATCACTTCCGGCACCGGCTTGCCGTCGATCTTGGCGTTTACGAAGTCGGGGTACTGCGTGGCTGAGTGATTTCCCCAGATCGCCACGTTGGAGACGGATGCGACCGGACGGCCCGCCTTCTGAGCCAGTTGAGCGGCGGCACGGTTCTGATCCAATCGCGTCATGGCGAACCATTGATTGCGCGGCACGTCGGGCGCGTGCGACATGGCGATCAGGCAGTTGGTGTTGCACGGATTGCCTACGACGACGACACGGACATCCTTCGCGGCGGCGGCTTGAATGGCCTTGCCGGTGCTCGTGAAGATCGGCCCGTTGATGCGGATCAGGTCCGCGCGTTCCATCCCCTGTTTGCGGGGAATGCTGCCGACCAGGATGACGAAGTTGCAGTCGCGGAAGCCCTCTTCCAGATGGTCGCTGTCATGCTTCTGCACACCGGCCAGCGTCGGGAAGGCGCAGTCGTCAAGTTCCATGTGGATCCCGTCCAGCGCCGCCATGACCGGCGGCACCTCGATCAGATGCAGGACGACGGGCCGGTGCGAACCGAAGATCTCACCGGAGGCCAGGCGGAACAGGGTGGCATAACCAATCTGACCGGCGGCACCGGTGACAGCGACATGAATGGGGGCGGTCATCGAAACAGACTCCTTCAAGGCGACACGTAAGCGAACCGTGCCGGAGCGTAACGTCTCCCAATCAGAGCGGCAACCGACCCAACTACCGTAGTCCCGTCGCTCCGCCGACGGGACGTGTGGCGACAGGTGCCCCAATTGGGGCACGTGCCAACGTCTTGACGGTCCCGTCGGCGGAGCGATGGGACTACAGTACGATTGGGGACAGCATCCGTCGGCGGTCGTCTGTGGCGATTCTCCCCGGCCGTCCTTAGAATCCCCGACCGATTGACCGAGCTCCTTTTACGGACGACGCATGACCGCACGACGCATCCTTGTCACCTCGGCCCTCCCGTATGCCAACGGCCACATTCACCTGGGCCATCTGGTCGAGTACATCCAGACGGACATCTGGGTCCGCTTCCAGAAGCTGCGCGGGAACCGCTGCGTCTACATCTGCGCCGACGACACGCACGGCACGGCGATCATGATTCGGGCGCGTCAGGAGGGTCGCAGCGAAGAGGCGCTGATCGCCGACATGCGCGAGGCCCATCTGCGCGACTTCACCGCGTTCGACATTGCCTTCGACAACTACGGCAGCACGAACAGCGAACACAACCGGCGGCTGTGCCATCAAGTCTGGCAGTCGCTGCGCGACGCGGGCTTGGTCGTCGAGAAGGACGTCACGCAACTCTACGATCCCAAGGCTGAGACGTTTCTGGCGGACCGCTTCGTGAAGGGAACGTGCCCGAAGTGTCAGGCTCCGGACCAGTACGGTGACAACTGCGACAAGTGCGGTTCGACCTACAGTCCGGCCGATCTTATCAACCCGGTGAGCACGCTGTCCGGCGCGACACCCGATCTGCGGACGGCCAAGCATCTGTTCGTGGAGATCGAGAAACTGCACGACTGGCTGA
This sequence comes from Planctomycetota bacterium, assembly GCA_031372385.1. GTDB lineage: Bacteria > Planctomycetota > Planctomycetia > Planctomycetales > Planctomycetaceae > Schlesneria. The sequence goes on from JANMLE010001353.1 coordinate 5,715, forward strand.
CCGAGTGGACTCAATCGGGCCGACACCTCCAAGACGAAGTGGCCAACTATTTGAAGGGCCATTTCCTCGGCGAGCCGTTGCGCGACTGGGACGTCTCACGCCCCGCTCCGTACTTCGGATTCGAGATCCCCGACAGCCCCGGCAACTACTGGTACGTCTGGTTCGACGCTCCGATCGGCTACATCGCGTCCGCCGCCGAGTGGTGTGAGAAGCATGGTGAGAAGTTGGAAGACTGGTGGGGCGGGAGAGTCGAGAGTGAAGAGTCGAGAGACAAGAGTCAGGACAATACCTCAGCCGCTCCGTCAACTCTGCTTTCTGGCTCTTGTCACTCGACTCTCGACACTCGACTTGTCGCCGAAATTCACCATTTCATCGGCAAGGACATCACGTACTTTCACACGCTGTTCTGGCCGGCCATGCTCAAGTCGGCGAAACTCAGCCTGCCCGAGAAGGTTCACATTCATGGCTTCCTGACGGTCGATGGCGAGAAGATGTCGAAGACCAAGGGAACGTTCGTGCAGGCGTCCTCGTACATCAAACATCTCGACCCGGCTTACCTGCGGTACTACTACGCCTCGAAGCTCGGCGCGCGGCTGGATGACCTTGACTTAAACCTCGAAGAGTTTGCAAACAAGGTCAACTCGGACCTCGTCGGCAAGGTCGTGAACCTCGCCAGCCGGACGGCCCGGTTTGTTGAAGAGGTTGGCTTGTCGCGCGTTTACCCCGACGACGGCGGCGCGTTCCGCGAGGCTGCGGCGCAGGCCGAAACCATCGCGGCGGCTTACGACGGCTGCGATTACAGCGGCGCGATGCGGCTCATCATGGGGCTGGCCGACTGCGCCAACAGGTACGTCGATGAGAAGGCTCCGTGGACGCTGCGGAAAGACCCGACCAAGGCCGCCGAAGTTCAAGACGCCTGCACCGTGACGTTGAATCTGTTCCGGCAGATCGCGGTGTACATTGCCCCCGTGCTGCCGAAGCTGGCTCAGCAGGCGGGACAGCTTTTGCAACAGCCGATTCAATGTTGGAATGATTCCCAGACGCCGCTCGTTGGGACGCGCGTCGCCAAGTTCGAACACCTCATGAAGCGAGTTGAACTCGCACAGGTTCAAGCCATGATCGAAGACGGAATTCAAGCCGCGTCCGCCGCCGAAGCAACGGCCCCAGTAGCCCCGACGTCGCCGTGGAATGACGGCCCCGAGGCACTTGCCGCCGAGCCGCTCGTTGCCGAGCTTTGCACGATTGATGACTTCGTGAAGGTGGACCTGCGGGTCGCGCGGGTCGTCGCGGCGAACGAAGTGGTCGGCGCGGACAAGCTGCTGCAACTGACGCTCAGCTTGGGCGGCGAGGGGACTCGCAACGTCTTCGCGGGGATCAAGAGTGTGTACAAACCCGAGGATCTGGTGGGACGGCTGGTGATCCTGTGTGCCAACCTGGCTCCGCGCAAGATGAAGTTCGGCATCAGCGAGGGAATGGTCCTGGCCGCCGGAGCAGGCGGGAAAGAGATCTTCCTGCTCAGCCCGGACAGCGGTGCCAAGCCGGGGCACCGCGTCCATTGACCGCGCGGTCTGGCAGCGCGACCGCTACTGTAGTCCCGGGGCGGCGCCGGCGGGCCGGGGGGCCCGCGGGGGGGCGGCCCACGGGGTCCGAACCCCGTGGGGG
>JANMLE010001354.1:0-1881 GCA_031372385.1 Planctomycetota bacterium
ACGGCGCGTTCGGCGGCCTGTACCTGCCGCATCTGCGCAACGCGGTCTTCTCGAAACTGATCATCGCCGACACGCTGCTCGAGCGGGCCGCCGGTCGCCGTGGCCCGTGGGTCGACATCCAAGCCGACGACTTCAATCTCGACGCGCGCAAGGAACTGCGTCTGGCAGGGGACCGCTTGGTCGGGTATCTCGCGCCGGGACGCGGCGGCCATCTCTACGAACTCGACGTGCGGGCGATTCAAGTCAACCTGCTCGCGACGCTCAACCGGCGGCCGGAACCGTATCACGAGCGAATCCGCCAGCATGCCGGTCAGGCGAGCAACGACGCGGGGGGCGGAGTCGACCCCAACGGCGGCGTGCGGTTCAAGCAACCGGACTTGGACCAGAAGCTGCAATACGACCACTGGCCCCGCAAGAGTCTCGTCGACCACTTCTTCCAACCCGGCCTGCTCTACGACGCCTTCGCCCAGGGACATGGTGAATTGGGAGACTTCACCGAGGGAGTTTACCAGTCGAAGATGCGGCGCAGCGCCGAGCGGGTGGAAGCCTGCCTGTGGCGCGACGGCAAGCTTGGTCCGTTCGCGGTCAAGCTCACCAAGACGGTGGCTCTCAGCGTCGAGGATGGCGGCACGCTCGACATCGTCTACACGCTGGAGAACCTGCCGGCGAACCTGCCGATTCATTTCGGCGTCGAATTCAACTTCGCGGCCCTGCCGGCCGGAGCCGCCGACCGCTACTACTACGGTGCGAACGGCGTGTCGCTCGGCACGCTGGACTCGCGGTTGTGTACTTCGCCCTGCCACCGCTTCGGAATGGTCGACGAATGGCTCGGGATCGACGTCGCGCTGGACACGTCGCAGCCCGCGTCGTTCTGGACGCTTCCCATTCAGACCGTCAGCCAATCGGAGAGCGGCTTTGAACTGGTCCATCAAAGCTGCGCGGTCGTCCCGCATTGGCAGTTCCTCGCTCCGGCCGACGGACGCTGGACTGTCCGACTGTGCCTGTCGATCGACACGACCGTCTCGCAAGCGCGCTCACTGGCGGAACTACGACCCGCCTCACGCCGCATGGCGGACGCGATCGTGTGAATCCGTGAGTTCATTCAAGCCTCACCACTCAAGCCTTGCGAGTCTCTGTGGCGTGGGTTTCAACCCACGCAAGCTGTCGTACTGCGTCGGCTAAAGCCAACGCGACATCGAAGGACGGACCGCCAGTGAGCTTGTGCGATTCACTCGCACTCGCCACTCAGTACCACTTCCGCTTGTCGACAAGCGTCATGGGCGGTTCGTCGCGCAGGAACCGTCGCACGTTTTCCAGCAACGTTTCCAAGTGCCGTTCGGCAATGTGCGGCGACGCGGCGGCGACGTGTGGTGTGATGATCACGTTGGGCATCGTCCACAGCGGATGATGCGATGGCAGCGGCTCGATTTCACAGACATCCAATGCCGCGCCGGCGATCTCACCGGCACGCAGCGCGGCGACCAAATCATTCAGGTCGACGATCGCGCCGCGGCCGATGTTGATCAGGATGCCCGACCGCTTCATCTGTTGAATCACGGCGCGACAAAACAGCTTCTCGGTCTCGGGTGTGTGCGGTGCCGCGATGACCACGTAGTCACTTTCCGCGAGCAGATCGTGCAGCCGCTCGACGGGCCAGACATCGTCGAGCGTGCCGGGGATCGAGCGATGAATCGGATCAACGCCGCGCAGCGTCATCCCAAAGGCACTGGCCCGGCGCAGCACCTCGGCACCGATGTGACCGACACCGACCACACCCAGCGTGCAATCGGAAAGATGTTGATGAGCCCGGTCCATCGGTGTCACCGTTCCCGGCGCGCTGACGAAGTCGGTCACGTACGCGGTGTCACCGACGGGCGACCA
>JANMLE010001362.1:0-2733 GCA_031372385.1 Planctomycetota bacterium
CGCTGGGCATCGCGGACATCCCCGCGTCCTCGGGGTACGGCGAACCGATCTCGAAATACGTCAAGATGGGCGACGGAGTCAGCATCGTCGCAGCGCTGACGACGGACGCGCGCTTCACTCCTTCCGAAGAAGAATCGGGCAGCGACCTGCCGCCGTCTCCGTATTTCCTGGTCCTCACATTGCGCGGTCAGATCATGCGCCTGCCGCTGTCACCATTCCGCGGCCCCTCGACAAAATCGGGTCGAAAGTATTGCCGCCTCGCTGCGGGAGACCGGGTCATCTGGTTGGAGCTAGTCCGCGATGCCACCTCCATGTTCATCGCCACGCGGCAGGCGCGGGTGACGCACTTCGCCATCGACGACGTTCCCATCCTGTCCGGCGCGGGCAAGGGCGTGCGCGGCATCAAACTGTCCGAGCCGAAAGACGAAGTCCTCGGCGCCGCGCAAATGGCCCGGCCCAGCGACTGCCTGCGCGTGAAAACCAGCGGCGACAAGGTGCTGGTCTTCGGCCAGATGAAGTACGAAGTGACGTCCCGCGGTGGCAAAGGAATCCGAGCCGCCCAGCGCAGCACCTTCACCGAAATCCTGCACCCCGAGATCACGCTCATCGACTGGGCCGTGCTGGAGGCGGGAACCCAATGAGCGGAAGAGCGAGCAGACACGGAGAGACTGAGCCATCGGGCCAACCGGGCGCGAACGCCATGAGTGAAGGGTCGAACAGGCAAGCAACGGTTCCATCGTCATGTCATACAGCCCGGTGGGGAGTTCTGGTTTTCCGCCCGCAGGGCGTTCCGGTTTTCAGCCCGGAGGGCGTTCTGGTTTCTAGCCCGGAGGGCGGCAGTTGGGCGCGATCTAGAATTCTTCAGCCCGGAGGGCGACACAATTGAGCCACACCTACACAAATCTTCTCTACCACGTGGTCTTCAGCACGAAAGAGCGCCGGCCCTTCATCGACGACGACTTGAAACCCCGGCTGCACGGCTACCTCGGTGGCATCGCCACGGACATTGATTGCGTTCCACTCCTGATTGGCGGCGTCTCCGACCATGTGCATCTGTTGTTAAAGATTCCCCCCAAGCTCGCCGTCTCCGAAGTCCTGCGGCTGCTCAAGTGCAACTCGTCAGGCTGGGTTCACAAGGAGTATCCCCAGCGAAGGGCCTTCGGTTGGCAGGAAGGCTACGGCGCGTTCACGGTGAGTCCTTCCAGAAAGCCGGACGTTGTGGAATACATCGCGAACCAGGAGGAACATCACCGCCGCCGATCATTCAAGGAGGAGTTTCTGGCGCTCCTGGAGAAGCATGAGATTGAGTTTGATCCGGAGACGATCTGGTTGTGATGCTCAACCATCCCCCCTCACATTTCCAAATGTGTCGCCCTCCGGGCTAAAACGATTTTCATCACACCGAACCCCAGGCTCGCGCCTGGGGCTACCATCTGTCGCCCTCCGGGCTGAAGAGAAACCGCTGCCCTCCGGGCTGAAGAGCAGCCGTCGCCCTCCGGGCTGAAGACGAATCCGCAGACGCGAACCACACATCGAAGGACGCCCCATGTCGACCGCCCCAACCGATTCCACCCGCTACACCGCGGCTGACATTGAGATCATGGAGGGCCTCGACGCCGTGCGGCGGCGGCCTTCGATGTACATCGGCGGCGTCGACGCGCGCGGGCTGCATCACCTGCTGTGGGAGATCGTCGACAACAGCGTCGACGAACACCTCGCCGGACACTGTTCCGAGATCGTGGTCACGCTGCACAAGGACGGTTCGTCGTGTTCGGTCCAGGACAACGGCCGTGGCATCCCGGTCGACATGCACAAGAAGACGAAGCAGTCGGCACTCGAAACCATCCTGACCACGCTTCATTCGGGCGGCAAGTTTTCGAGCCAGGCGTATGTGCGCAGCGGTGGCCTGCACGGTGTCGGTGCGTCCGTGGTGAACGCCCTGTCGATCGAGATGGAAGCCACGGTCCATCGCGACGGCTATGAATGGTCGCAGCGTTACAAGCGCGGCAAACCGACCACGCCCGTCAAACAGGTCCGGCCGTTTCGCGGCCGCGGCACGACGATCTTCTTCCGGCCCGATGAAGAGATTTTCTCGAAGACCGCCTTCCATCCCGACACGATCAAGCAGCACTTGGAAGACATCTCGTACATTCATGCGGGACTGAAGATCGTCTTCATCGACGACGCGCGGAAGGAGAAGTTCGAGTACCTGCATCCGAACGGGATCGTCTCGTACCTCGACAAGATCCTGGCGGAAGGGCAGAAGAAGTCGACGCACGAGCAGACGTTTTCGATCTCGCGCGACGACGAGAAGATCAAGATCGAAGCGGTGCTCCGCTGGACCGAAGCGACCGACGAGCAGGTTCGCAGCTACGTCAACGGCATCCGGACGCACGCCGGCGGGACGCACGAGTCCGGGTTCCGCTCGGCGATCGGCAAAGCGGTCCGCAATCACATGGAGGTCCACGACATCAAGGTCAAAGGGATCACGATCGAGAACAGCGACATCCGCGAAGGAGTGCTCGGCATCCTCTCGGTCTTTCTGTCGGAGCCGATGTTCCAGGGCCAGACGAAGGAAAAGCTGAACAATCCCGAGATGACCGCAGCCGTGGAAAGCGTGATCCGACCGGCGTTAGAGACGTGGCTCAGCAGCAACCCCTCGATCGCCGACGCCGTGGTGGGACGCATCGTCCTCGCCGCGCGGGCGCGTCAGGCCAGCCGTGAAGCGGCCAG
>JANMLE010001401.1:0-2454 GCA_031372385.1 Planctomycetota bacterium
GACTGCTACGAACTGAACATGTGCGACGAACATCCGTCGGGGTTCCTCACGGGGAGCCTCGTCAAACGGGCCAAGCCCGAGACGCCGGTGGTCAGCGGCGGGGCATGGCACTCGTACCACGTCCGCGTTGAGGGACCGAAGATCGTCGTGCAGATGGATGGCAAGCCGGTGCTCGACTACACCGACGCGACCGACAAGCCGCTTCAGACCGGTCACATCGGGTTGCAGTTCCGGGAGGGAAAGATCGAGTTCCGCAACGTCTATCTCAAGCCGCTCGGCACGCAGCCGCTGTTCGATGGCGAGTCGCTCAAGGGCTGGCGCGAAGTCCCTGGAGGGAAGAGCCAGTTCACCGTGAAAGACGGCACGATCCACGTCAAAGACGGCCGCGGCTTCCTGGAGACGGAACAGACCGCGGGTAACTTCGTCCTGCAATTCGAAGCGATCACCAACGGCGACAAGCTGAATAGCGGGATCTTCTTTCGAGCCATGCCGGGAACCGAAAAGGCCCCGTCGAACGGCTACGAATTCCAGATCCAGAGCGGCCTTAAGAACGGCGATCGGACTCAACCGGACGATCACGGCACGGGAGCGATCTTCAAACGGGCCCCAGCCCGCCGGGTGATTTCCAGCGACCGAAAGTGGTTCACGGCGATGCTCGTCGCCGATGGCCCGCACATCACGACTTGGATCGACGGGGTGCAGGTCGTCGACTGGACTGACGACCGCAAGCCGAACGACAACCCACGCGAGGGACAACGCCTCGCCCCCGGCCACTTCAGTTTGCAGGGTCACGATCCGACAACGGACCTCGCGTTTCGAAACCTGCGGCTGGTCAATACGCCCGAGTGACCAGTTTTCCCGCTGGGTGTGAAGGCGTTCGCCTTGGCACATCGACCCGCCACTTCGCGTTTCCACAAGGAACCTGTCCAAGAACAACTCCGCGATGCCGTCCCGTCGGCGGAGCGACGGGACTACGGTAGTCAGGCGGGAGGCATGCACAATTCCGTCACGGGGTACGGCCACTGCCTCGTGCCTGCCTCCCGCCTGCCAAAACAAAGAGCCCTCGGACCGATTGCTCGGTGACGAGGGCTCTTCGCCAGAAAGGAGACGCGTTGTCTTCTTGAGTGTCTTGTGTTTTGTCCGTTACCACGAGTGGCAGTGACCGTGTGAATCTCAGCCTTCCGCGGTCGGGGCGGTGCCGACGATGTCGCTCGGTCCGTCGCAGAAATCGAGCTCGTCGCGGAAGGTGCTTCCGTCGATCGAGCCGCCGTGGCCGGTCAGGCCCTGGTAGCGATAGCTCTGGTTCACCGCACCGAAGGCGCTGGCCACATCTTCGAGCTCCTGGTTGATCGCACTGGCGACTTCCGACAAGCCGACCACCATCGACAGGACGCCGATCGTGGAGACCAGCACCAACTCGGCCGAGATGATAAACCCGGCTTCGTCATTCCAGAGTGCGAGAAACAGCGTCGTCATGATGCGTGGTCCTTCCGGTGCCGAGCGAGAACTGGGTGCGTGAGGATTTGTTCGTAGCTGAATTCGCCAGAATTCAGTTCACCGGCGGATCGTGGTGCGGTCGCTGGTGAATCTGGTGATCGGTGAATTGGTGCGATTCAACCGATCGGTGCGGACAGGGGAAAAGCGGTGTGACAGGGATGTCGGTGAGTCGCGACCGTCATTGCTCGCCAGTGGGGCTGACGCTGGTGATGCCCTTGCCGTCGCAGAAGTCCGTGTTGTCACGGTTGCGGCTGCCGTTGTTCCTGCCGCCGTGGCCGCTTGTGCCGTTGGCTTGAAAGCTTTGGTTCATGGCTCCGAAAGCCGACGCCACGTCTTCCAGTTCGTTGTTGATGTTCAGGGCGACTTCGGACAGACCGACGACCATCGCCAGGACGGCGATCGTGCCGATCAGGATCAGTTCGGCGGAGACGATGAACCCCGATTCATCGGCGATCAGACGAGCAACAGCAGCGTTCATGGCGAGCCCCTTTCTGGAGGACTGTATTCTGAGAGACGGTGTGTTTCGCAGGATGGTTGACCTGTAAAGCAGACTGAATGCCATTCGCGATTGGGTGTGAAGTGTTTTTGACGCCGGCACGCGGCACCCAGCCGCAAGTCATGCCAGCCGCGGGTGTTGTCGACTTGTGAACACCTGTCATTTTCTTGGAGCGCGGTGTCTGTCGCGGATGACGGCGTGTTGTCGCAACGCCACATCGGTTTCGATCGCCGGGCGGATGGTTTGTCACAACCGGCGGCGAAACATAGAGTTGCCGGTGTGGCGGCGATGATGCCGGTGACTGGTGATGCCACAACGCCACATCGACCCACTCGTACCGCCGAATCGCGGACGTGGCGACGACGACTCAGAGACAATCCGAGAAGGGGTCGGGAGTCAACACTGTTCGGCACTCGGGTTGCTGGCGGCATAAATTTCCGCAGTCGCACGGCACGCTTTTT
>JANMLE010001453.1:0-2519 GCA_031372385.1 Planctomycetota bacterium
GTGACACGTCGATGAGGAAAAGGATCTGCCGCGAGATCTGCTTTGATCAAGGCATACTTGGCATCAATGATTGCGCAGAGTCGTTCCGGTTCGAAGTATTTGTCGAGAATGATTCGTGCCGTGTCGCGGTATCGTTTCAGCAAGGCGGGATCAGCCACGATGCGGTCCAGCAACGGATTCGGCAGTTGACCGGCCACCGGCCAGGCGGCGTTCCAATCGGCGAGGACATGGATCTGCCCGAAGGCGATTTCGCAGAATCCCACGTCCAGATCCCAAGGCAGATAGTTCCAGCGCTCCCGTTTCCCGTCGTAGTACAGGTAGTAGTTGTGAGGATTCCAGCCCGTCAGTTGGTCGAACGCGCCGGAAAACAGCAGGACGGCCGTCACGCGCAGGAAGTCATTTACTTCCATGTTTGATTCCAGGTTCGCCGCGAAGTCCTTCTCGGGCGACTGATTGATCATCTTGATGAACTCGACCAGTCGTCGCTGTCCTTTCTTCGCGGACTTGGTCTCCGGTTCAAAGGCCCGCGCGTAGGCCGTCGGATCGTCGCCGAGGAATTGAAGATTGGCACCGGGGCCTCCTTCATCGACCTTGAACAAATGGCCGTTCGAATCGGGGAATTGGCGTTCGATGAACGACTCATCAATCCGCTCCACATTCACATAGACTCCGTGGTACTTGTCATTCAGAAACAGCTTGGCGTAATTGCAGCGATGCGTTTTGATTCCCTGGTCACGCAGAATCTCGGTAATAATCGGCTCGCTAAACACGCTGCCGAACTGGACGCCGTTGTCCAAGGAAACCCGCCGCAGTCCGAGGAACCTCTGGTCGTCTGCGTACTCGTCGAATCTGATCAGGAAGCTCCGCTTGTGCTGCTGGGATGGCGCGGAGGAGCTGTTTCCCTTGAAGCGGATCGCCACGTTTTCAACGGAAATATCCCGCCACCGAAAGGAGGCCCGCACATAGATCCGCTCGGGCAACGCCGCCAGCATGCGTTTCATGTCTTCGTCGGCGACTCGCAAGTAAACCGACTGGACTTCGTCGGGACGGTAGAAATCGCCGAGTCCCGTCTCAGCGGACTTTGCAGGCGCTGCATTCGAGTTCTGCGCCGATGCGACTTGCCCGGTGGCAATCGCCAAGGTGATCGCCAGGGCGGCGAACAGGAGTCGAGCGGCTCGGCAAGGACGGATCTGTTTGGTCATGGAGATGTACTTACAAAGTTTTGGTTTGAGGGAACGCAACTCACGTCACACACCACGTCCCTGCCGCAGGGTCGCTCCCATTGGAGTCCGTGTCGAGATCATACGCGACAAAGATCTGCTGGCGACATGCGAGTGACGCCTCATCCGCCCGCAATCGTGCCGAATCTCGCGTCTTTGATTCCTGACGGCAGGGCGCTGCGGCCGTCTTGACACGAACGGTATACTGAGCAATCAAATCTTTCTCTTCTTCTTTCCGCAAACGTGAGGTGTGTCCCGTCGGTTTGGCTCGTGCGTGTTCCAGGGCCTTGCGGCCCTGATTCGAGTGGCAGTTAGGTGATCGCTAGCTCGGGAGGACCAGCCATGAAGATCAACGAAATTTTGAACAGCCGCCAGATTCCGTTCGAGGCCCTGCACCATCGGCCGGCTTTCACAGCCAGTCGGATGGCTCAAGTGCTGTATGTGCCCGGCAAAGAGGTCGCCAAACCGGTGTTGCTGCGCACCGGGCGCGGATATGTCCTGGTCGTCGTGCCGGGCAACCGGTTCGTGGATTTGCAGCGAATCCGGCAGTGGCTGGGCGTACATCAGGTGGAGATGGCGTCCGAAGACGAGATGGAACAACTCTTTCCCGACTGCGAACGAGGCTCGATCCCGCCGTTCGGCAGCATGTACCACCTCACCACGCTGGTGGACGAATCCCTGGCCCGGGACGAGGAGATCGTCTTCAACGGCGAGACTCACGAGGAAGCCTACCGCATGAGTTATCACGACTACGAAGCCATGGAGCATCCGCAGAAAGGCGACTTCGCCTACCACGCTCCCGCCCTGTGACTGCGGCGGATAATTCCATGGAGCGTCGCAGGCAATCCAACGGGGGCAGGTCCAGATCGCGCCACACTTGGACCTCGCCCCCTTCCCGGATATTCCAGTCGGCCCGGCGCGGGACGTTTAGCAGCCTGTTGAAAAACGTAGGACGGGCACTCTTGCCCGTCGGTTTTCATGCTGAAAGACGGGCAAGAGTGCCCGTCCTACAGGGTTATTCAACAGACTGTTAGCCCCAATGCCAACGGCGTGGGAGCGGACGCGGGGCGAATCGTCAATCGCACACACGCCGTTGGCGTTGGGGCTAAACGTTGAAACGTCTCAATCGCCGACGAGCGAAGATTGAACTTTAGGCCACCCGATGCGATTCTCTCTCGCGACCCAACTCTCTCCTGAGGTGGCTGTGAAGAACATCTGGCCCGATCATCGACCGCTTGTCGTATTGTTTCTTTGTGCCGTCATGACCCTGCCAATTCATGCCGATGAGTTGACCGAGAC
>JANMLE010001465.1:0-1328 GCA_031372385.1 Planctomycetota bacterium
CCGCGATCCAATTTTTTCACCGGGTGGTGTGGGTGTCGGGTGCGTGGTGCCTTCCCACCCCACAACCTTTGCCCGGGCCCCCCCCCACCCGGTGCTTCCCTAACCCCCCCCCCACCCTACAGTCTGTCGGCAACGTTAACGGTGTGGGGAGTGTGAATGTCTTCGGCAAGCGGGCCCGTCACCTGCGTTCTGATGCTCGTTGGCGTGGGTTTGTACTTTGCGCCCGACAGCGCGGCCGCGCGCGTGCGCGCGGCCGTCGCGGATTCACTCCAGCCGGGCCAGTTCGCGGCTCGACGGCTGACTGCCCGCGTCCAAGAAAATGTCGCGGCGTTCGCTTCCAAGTCCGAGCGGTCCCGGCAAGGTGAAGTTGATCGCTTGCAGGACCAACTGCGCGAGGAACAAGCGCGGACGGCGTCGCTGCGGATTCAACTGGCGCGCCGGGCGGATGTCGGGGCTCGTCTTGATTCGCTGCCCGATCCGCTGCGGTCGCTGCCACGTCTGACGAGTTCCTCACTGATCGATGCCGAAGTTCTCGGTGACGCGCTCGCGGAAAAGTGGCGGAAAGGCAAACTGCTGAGTCGCGGTGAGGCCAGTGGCGTGCGGGAATCGGAACTGGTCATCAAGAGCAGTCGCTCACTGGTCGATGTCGGTCGCGATGGAGACCTGTCACCCGAGGATGGGTTGTTGCTCGGACGCTGCGTGATTGGCAAGGTCGAGCGCGTCGGACGCTGGACCAGCACGTTCCTGTTGCTGACCGATTCCGGCTACCGCGGCCGGGCTCAATTGGTTCATCAAACCGAGACCGGTTTCGTGTTCGGAGCCAAGGGGATTCTGGAAGGGCAGGGGGGGGCGCTATGCCGGCTGAAGGGGATCGCCTCGTCCGACGCCGTCTCCGTGGGTGATGCCGTCTACACCGCCACCAGGGAAGGTCAGCCGGCATCGCCGCTGTACTACGGCCGGGTCGTGGAAGCGACGCTCGGCCCGTCCGATACGGAATGGAAGATCCTGATCGAGCCCGTTCCCATCCCAAGCGATCTGACAACCGTGCAGATCCTGCGGACCGCGATCAATCCCGAGAGGTTGTCGGCCGGGTTGTGACACGGTATAAATCAACTAGAGAGAGTTTTTTCGAGAAGGGGTCGGGAGTATTTTACATGCCGCACGACGTCGCCCAAAAAGGCTCACATCGAGACTTTGCGGCATGAAAAAGACTCACGACCCCCTCGCGACGGCGGCTTTTCGGACAGCCTCTCAGCGCCGTTAACACCCGCGAGCCCTTGCCAGTGCCATCGCCGTCAGTGCGTGTGAGCGTGACCGCCAGCGTTCGT
>JANMLE010000430.1:0-1725 GCA_031372385.1 Planctomycetota bacterium
GCCCGGATCGACCGGTTGATGCGGGAACAGCACACGCCGTCGGCCGAGTTCCCGTTCAAGGCACTTGATGAACGATAGACCTCGCGCGGGCCGTCTACTGTAGGCTTGTCGCTCCGCCGACAAGTGGTCCCGGCGGCGGAGCGACGGGACTACGGTAACGCTCTCAGAGGCTGTCCGAAAAGGTGCCGCGGACAGGGGGTGGGGGGTGTTTTTTTTTCCCCCCCCTGTTTAGCTTTTTTTTTTTTTTCGCGCCCGGGGCCGGCAAAAAAAAAACCCCCCCCACCCCTTCTCGGATAGCCTCTCAGCGCAGCAACGCGATCACGTCGTCCGGGGTCGTGATCCTGAAGGGTGACTCGCCCTCGGGGACGTTCAGCGTGAAGACCTGTTCTGTGAATTGAAATTGCTCGCGCAGCGCCGCCGGACCGACGGCACGGGCGCTGCCTGCCACTCCGCCGGCAACGATGACCGGCCGGGGGGCGATCAGCGCGGCGAGGTGGGCGATGTCGCCGACGTCGCGGACGATGGCCGGTGCCATCAGTCCCAACCGTTGGCCCGTGTACGGCGTGTCCGTCACGTAGCTGGCCAGCGAGTTGATTGTCACGACGCGCGAGATCCGATCGTCGAGGGCACCGGCGCACAGGGCGACCACTCCGGCCGAGCGGGTTCCGATGACGGTGATCTCCTTCGGCAATGTGCCATCCTGTTCCTTGAGCGCATCGAGTGTTCGCTGAACATCCCACGTCCATTGACCGAGCAACGGGCGGCCGATCCAGAGTGACCATTCGGCGGAATTGTGATCCGGCGCCTTGCCGATCTGATCGCGCTGGACTGCGAAGCGGCCCGTCGCCCGCAGGTCGGGCGCGACAACCATCCAGCCCGCGGCCCTCAGTTGAGTAGCCAGGTTGCCTGTGAACGTCGCGTCGGCACCGGTCTCCAGATCGAGCAGCACCGCTAATCGCGCCGGGTTCTGAACGACGTCTCGCTTCAGGATCAGTGACAGCCCCGGCTCGGGGTCGTAGGTCAACGTCTCTACTTTGCCCTCGGCGTCGCGTTCCGATTTTCGGTTGAGTGGCGTTGGTTGGGGCAGGTCACCAAGTACGTCTTCGAGGGACGTCAACCCGTGCTGGCGCTGCGTGCTCCATTCGGACACCGATTTGGGAACCGCCCGCTTAGAGAGCTGTTGCCGCGCTTCAGCGGCGGCGAATCTCGGGATCGTCACGAACTCATCCGGCCGCGAGTCACCGGGGTAGCAACGCAGCAGTTCTGGATCTTCGGTCTTGATTTCCGGTTCTGTGATCGGCGAGCCGTCCCCTTCGCCCTTCAGATGCAGTGTCATCCAGCCCAGCATCGCTTCGCGCATCGGCCGGTTGTAGTTGTGTTCTGACTCGATGATCGTGTGCCGCACGGCGGCGTCCTTGTACAGACCGGCGATCGCTTCGAGCCGCGTGAAGGATTTCTTCGCCTCACCGACTGAGAATTGAAAGGCGTCGCGCGTGGCGCTGGTGACCATCAATCCGCGATGCGCAGCGAGGCCGAGCACATCGCCCTCTTCGGTGAACTTCAACGCACCGGGGACCACTTCACACATGCAGCAGGCGGCACTCAGGTACGACTGGTAATTGCCGACCGAGCAGGTGGGGACGACACAGCGGAACCGTTCATCAAACGCGCCCGCGTACATCGATTGATTGCCGCCGCCGCTGGCTCCGGTGATGCCGATCCGAT
>JANMLE010001486.1:0-4184 GCA_031372385.1 Planctomycetota bacterium
CGCGTGTATTCGGCGTAATGGTCCTGCGATGACGTTTCGATCCGTTTCGCCAGGTACGCCAGTGTCGCCTTGAACTGCTTGAGATCCTTCCTCCTCGCCACGGCATAACACAGCGTCGCGATTGAGATCCGCGCGAACGACTCGTCGAACCCACCGAAGCCGCCCGAGTACCCGACCTGTCCCTGGTCCGAGGTCATCGACGTGTAGTAGTGGATCGCCTTGTCGATGACCTCATCGGGCACCTCGATTCCGGCGTTTCGCGCGGCGAGCAGGCCGACCAGCACCGAACCGCTGACCGACGTGTCGGCGTCGGTGCTGTCGGGCGAGTACCGCCAACCACCGACCGAGTTCTTCTTTTGCGAAGTGATCGCGGCGCGCACCGCCAGTTCGAGTGATACGCCGATTGAACGCCGGTTCGGCTCCGAGCCCGTCCACAGGTTCCGATCATCGACCGTCCCGTACGCCTCGGAGAGGGCCAGCATCGCGAAGCCGTGGTGATACATGCTGTTGCCGAAGAACCCGGTCCCGGCATTCTGCTGCGAGATGATGTTCCGCAGCGCCCGCCGCACGTGATTACTGTAGAGGCCGTAGTTCGGGTCTTCACCCGAAGCCAGGAAGACCATCAGCGCCAGTCCCGTCGTGCCGGGCCCATCCTGGCCGCCGGTCCAGTTGCCATTCTCGGTCTGGGTGCTCGCCAAGTACTGCAAACCGCGGTCATAGATCTCGCGCACGTCGCGCGGGACGACATCGCCCGTCCGAACGGAAGGGGGCTGCGCCGGCACATCCGACGGAATCGCAATCAGACTGATCGTCATGCCGAGCAATGCGAGACCCGCGTAACGAGGTTGCCATCGACGCGCGGCCATGCGGTTTGACTTCGACAGACAATGCGGCACCGAGGATTGTTCATGGTTCATGGCGTCACCTTGTTCCGGCGGTTTTCGGGCTCCAACGCATTCGCGGGGGCGTCGACCTTGATGCGCACGGCTCTCACCCGCTCGAAGCGGCCCGGCGGGGCGGGTTCGCCGAAGAAGACCCCGAGAATTCCCACGGCTGCCGCCGCCCGGACCGTCGACGCCTCAATGACGCCGTTCTGGGCCAGGAAGCCCTCCATGCCGCGCCCCTGCTGCATCTGCTGTTGCAGCAATTGCCATTGCCGGTCATCCACCAGCGGCTTCAGTTTTTGTGACGGCAGCCTCGATAACGCGTACATCACGTAATGGCTGTCGTACTGTCCGAACATCAGCGGTGGCTGCGTTTCCTCGATCAGCAGTTTGAGAATCGCCTCGTGCTGATCGTGCCGCAGGGCGACGGTGCTTTCGAGCGAAACCAGCGACACTTCAATCATGGCCCGGTAACGGAACCGGCGGCGTTCATCGACGACGGTCTGGTATTTGGCCTGCTGCTCGTCGGTCAGCGTCTTTCGCAGCGTCTTCGTGAACATCGACGAGTCGCCGAACAGTCCCGCCGCCTGCTTTTGTTGCAGAGGATTGATTTCCTGCCAGATCTGGTTGAACCGCTGCTGATCGTTCCGGACTTCCAGAAACTTCTTGCGCACCTCTTCGACCTGATCGAAGAACCGCTTCATGTCCCCGTGGCCGGCGAGTGTCAGCTTCTGCTGCTGGGCCGGAGTCAGATTACAGACGCGGGCGAGTTCGTCGAGCTTCAACTTGAGATGCGACTTGATCCGCGCGTGACCGGCGGCGGCATTGCCACTCCCCTGGAAGATCCACTGGTCGAAGTTGGCCTCATTGACATTGAAGTCCCCGTTGTTCTGCGCGTCCGCCACGGGCGGCGGCTCGCCGTCATCCACCGATGCCAACGCGGCGTGCGGCACCGCGACGATGGTCATCAGCACAAGGAGGCCGCTGCATGAACGCCAGTTGTAAATCATGAATCTCTCCAGCCGCGGCTTGCGAAAGCGAGACTTCTTTCGGAGTGCTCCGGCTTGACGGAGCTTTGGAATTTTAGATTGCGGCAAAGCCGCCTTGGCAATTCACTCGAAAGGAAGATTTCTCAGATTCCAAACAGAGCGGCCGGGCCGCATTCCAAAGCTCCGTCAAGCCGGAGCACTCCCAATGGTCGCTTGATTCAGGACTAAAAGAACCCAATTCCGGCGCGCGGGGCGGCGGCTGGCTTGGCCGGTTCATCGCCCCACCAACCATCATTCTGCTCGGCGTCGCCGCCCGCGTTCCAAAAGCCAAAGTCCACCTTTTGCAGGCCGTTCCACACCGCCTGCTGTTCGGCGTTCAAGTGCGCCACCAGAAGCTGATCGGGCACCGTCGGATAGTATTGGTCGCCATAGATGGACAGCGCCAGCCACTGTTCCCACTTGTCCTGCCATGCCGATGAGATGGAGTCGGTGATCTTCGTCCGCTGTTCCGAGTTCAGGCACATGACGGTGTCGAGACGGGCGACCACATTCAGTATCGCCGCCCGCTTGCGAAGCGCCGTCCGCTTGTCGGATTCCTCCGTGTACTTGGCCATTTGCCCGGCGGGCAGCGTTTCCTTCAGTGCCTTGGCGAGTCCGTCGCGGATCGTCCGGCGGGGATCAGCCTGCGCGCCGCGCGCCTGCGGCTGAACCTGCTGTTCGGCCATTTGTTTGGCGGCCTCTTTCAACGCCGCCTCGCCGGCCGCCTTGATCTTGGGCCGCTGCTCGGGAGCCAATTCGCAGTTCTGCCGGATGAAATTCAACTCCGATGTCAGCATCGGTTTGAACTGCTGCGTGAATTGGTTAATCCACGCCTGCATCTGCGCGATGTTTTGATCATTGACCGCGTTCAGATCGAGTTTCCCTTCGAGTGCCTCGACAAACGGAGCGACCAGGGCTTCGATGTCGATTGCCGCCGCCGGTGCCCTGGGCTTGTTCCTGGCCGGCTCCGCTTTGACAGCCTTCGCCGCCGGTTGGGCGGGCTTTGGTTGGACCGCCTCCTCGGCGACCGCTTCGACCTGAATGACCGCCTGGATCGGCACCGCTTCAACTTGGATCGCCCTGATCGGCACTGCTCGGACCTTGATCTTGGCGTCGACCTTCGGTTCGTCACTGCGAGCGGAAGCGGGTGCGAGTAAAACGCTGAGCACTGTGACGGACAATGCGCGACGGAAATCGGTGTGCATCGCTGCGGACCTCAATTCGATTCGGTTCAGGATCACTGAGAGAAAGGGGATGTCGAAACTCGTCCGGACCAGGGGGGCCGGACCACGTCGTGCCGGTTCACTTCGCCTTGTCGCGTTCCAAACGGTTGAAGTATTCATCCAGTCCCGCGCGGAACTCTTCCGGGAGCGCGGTCCCCGATTCACCCGTCGCCTGCGACACGCCACGGTCTTCACGCACTTCCTTTTCGTTGACGCCGGAGCCGATCAGCGCAAGGGCCGAGTCGCTCGTCGTTCCGCCGCCACCGCCGCCCGGTGACGAGCCACCGCCGCCGCCACCCTTGGGGTTGATCCGCTTCGATTGCAGCAGCAGTTCGATCGCCTCGGTCTCGGCGGCGATCGCGGCCGAGCCGGTGTCGGGACGGTCGAGAATGTCGGCCGCTTCGATCATCACCTTTTCGACCTGGTTGAGCAGGGCGATCTCTTTGCCAAACTCGCTCTCGCCGTCCGGAAGCTCGGTGATGCGGACCGTCAGCTTGGCAACCCGGTCGGACAAGGCATCCTGTGTCTCGCTCAACTTTCCGGTCCGCTTGGTGTACTCATCCTTCTTCAATGCGGGCCGGGCCTGTTCTGCGACACGGGTCTCTTCGCGCAGATTCACTTCGGCTTCGAGAATGTGCATCGCCTCGAGCACGATCGATGGCGGCAGGCTGGCCTTCGACTTGCCGCCGGGACACTTGCCGCACGAGGCGGGATCGACGAGGTCGTCGGCACAGCGGTCCATCGTGTCCGACCAGAACTCGGCCTGCGCCATCGACAGGCCGGTCTCGATACGCACGTCGTCACTCAATTGCCGCAGGCTGCCGATGGCGTCCTGTTCGCGCATCTCATCCAGCACCGTCTTGAACCGCTGGAACCGACGCCGTTCGAAGTAAGCCTGCATGTCGTCCATGATGTTGGACAGGTCCAAACTGCTCTTCGTTTCGAGCTTGGAGACTTCCTCAAGCACCGGCTTGGCGCTGCCGCCCGCTTTGCCGCGCTGGCCGAACGTGCCGCCGATCTGGTCGTTGATCTTGCCGGCGATGACGTAC
>JANMLE010001491.1:0-2667 GCA_031372385.1 Planctomycetota bacterium
ATCGCGGCCTTCAAGCCGTCGTCGGCTGTTTTGGAAAGCACCTCCAGTAGGACGGGGACCGACTTCGGCTGCTTCACTTCACCGAACAGCGTCGCGTATTCGGCCCGCTTTCCGGACGGGGCCTTTTCGTCGGCGATGATCTTGAGTGCCTCATCGACGGCGGCGGCATCCTGCTGGCGAATCTTCAGCGACAGCGAACCGCCTCCCGCCGCCGACAACGCCGCGACGAGTTCCGGCGGGACATTGTTGAGCGACCGGCCCTGGAACGCTTCCTCGAACCCCTGCATCAGTGACTTGGTGGTTTCGGGGGTGGGAGACTGCTTGAGCAGCCGGGCACAGATGGCGAGGTCGGCGCGCTGACCGGTCGAGGCGAACCGGCGCATCAACCGGGGGAGAATCTCCTTCTGCACGAGTGGCCGCTTCCACAGTTCAGGATCATCGAGTGTCAGCACCGGATGTCCGTGGATTGGCGCAGCACCCGGTTCGTTGCTTTTCGCGGGAACGATCACGTCGCACAGGGCCTCGACCGCCCACCAGATCATCAGCGGCTGGCGGGGATCGTTGGCGTCTTCATCGCGCGTCATCAGGCTGCGGACGATGGCAAGCGACTGTTCTGGAGGAAGCCGTTTGGCTGTCGCGGCAAGCTGGCAGCGGACTTCAATGTTCGGTTCAGTCAGCGCGAGGTTGGCCACTCGAATGGCGATGTCCGACGGGAGCACTCGCGAATCGCCGAGCAACCGCACCGTCCAGAGGCGGACCTGCGGTTCCGAGTGATCGACTGCCTTGAGGGCCGTCGCCTCATCAAGCCCGCCTGACAGATTCAGCGCCCACAACGCTTCCGTCGCGGTCTGCCCCTTCGAAGCGAAGAGCTTCTGTTTCAGAGTGGCGACGACTGTCGAGTCCTTGCGATCCGCGAGCACCCGCCGCGCGGCTTCCCGATGCCAGCGGTCGGGGCTGTCGAGGATCGCGATCAACTCCGCGGACGACATCGCGCCGAGGTTCTTCTTCCTCTGGCTCTCGACATTCGTCCCTCGACTCTCGACTTTCTTCGGCCTGATCCGGTAGATGCGGCCGTGGTCCCGGTCGAGACCACCCTGGTAATTCGCCGTGTGAGCCAGTTGCCCGTCGTACCAGTCGGCGACATAGATCCCGCCGTCGGGTCCGTCCTTCACATCCACCGGACGAAACCACGTGTCGGACGAATCGATCGCGTAGCCAATGTCCTTGGTCTTGAAAGTCGAGCCGACCGGGATGACGTCACTGATCACGACGTGATTCAGGATCGCGGCGGCTCCGAACAGTTTGCCGCGATACATCTCGGGCAGCGCGAATGGTCCGCCGCTGCTTTCGTAGAAGATGAACTCGTGCGTGAACCGCGGGACGTTGTGATGCTCCATCGCGGGGAAGTAGCCGAACGCGTACGGATTTCCGAGCGGGCCATGCTTGCTGAATCCCTTCTGGAGATACGCTCCCTGCATGTAGTGAAAGCCGCGCGTGTTGCCGCCGTTGTGACCCGAGAAGGCCCGGCCCGCCGAGTCGAACTCCAACCCGAAGGCATTGCCGCCCCCTTCGGAAAAGATCTCGTAACGCTTCGTGTCGGGGTGGTAGCGCCAGATGTTCTGGCCTTGGGAGAAGACGGGTTGAACGGCAGAAGAAACGGAGGAATCAGCTTTCAGCGGGTCGGCTGTCGGCTGTCGGCTCTCTTGGGACGGCTGTTGGCCTTCTTTCGACGGCTGTTGGCTGATCGCTGACGGCTGACCGGCTGAAGGCTGTTTCCCCTTTCCTGCTGACTCCTGATCCCTGACCCCTGATCCCTGCCTCACACTCGCCGACACCGTGCTTCCCTGGGCCGCATACAACCAGCCGTCCGGTCCCCAGCGCAGGCTGTTGACGACCGAATGCGTGTCCTCGATGCCGAACCCGGAGAGATGAACTTCGGGGTCGGCATCGGGGACATCGTCGCCGTTCTTGTCGGGATAGAAGAGCAGGTAGGGTGGATTGAGCACCCACAGTCCGCCTCGTCCCTGCACGAACGAAGTGGCGATGTTCAGGCCGTCGATGAAGGTCTTGTGCTTGTCATAGACGCCGTCGCCGTCGGTGTCCTCATGAATCGTGATCTTGTCCTTCCCCCTCGCGCCGTGCGGAGGCGGAAGCGGCACCTTGTCGTAGACCGCCCGCCACCATTGGTCCTTGCTCAGGAGTTTGAGTCCTTCGGGCTCGGGGTATTGCAGGTACTGCATCACCCACAGGCGGCCCCGTTCGTCGAAGTTCATGAACAGCGGCTGCGACACGATCGGCTCGGCGAGGACCAGGTCGACCTGCAAGTCGTCGGGCACCTTGAAGTGATCCATCGACTCGCGCGGTGACAGGGGCGTCTGCTGGGCCTCGCGCCGGATCACGGTCGCGAACTGGCTGACCTTCGGAGCGGGACCGAGCTTCTCGAATGGGAGCAGTCCGTTGCTCTTGAAGAAACCGGCCTGTTCGGCAGCCCACTGCAAATCGTCGCCGACTCGAAACTGCCACGGCCCCTCCAGCGAGATCGCTTCATTGCCGGCGATGATCTGCGGCGCGACCCCCTTAAAACCCCCTGCCCCGCCCTCGTCGTAGACCCGGATCGCGACGACATTCACCTCGCCCGGCTTGATCGCCGTCGGCGGGATGACGTAG
>JANMLE010001502.1:0-1724 GCA_031372385.1 Planctomycetota bacterium
CAGCAACATTTCGGCAACGGGTTGGTGGCGACGCCGAATGATTTCGGATTCAGCGGCACACGGCCGACGCATCCCGAGTTGTTGGACTGGCTGGCGGTCGAGTTCACCAAGCAGAGCTGGTCGATCAAGAAATTGCATCGGCTGATTGTGACGTCGGCGACGTATCGGCAGGCGTCGGGGGGGACGCGACTTCAAGAACTAGACAGGACGGACGAGGGCGTCCATCCTACGAAAGTTGATCCCGACAACTTGCTGCTCTGGCGGCAAAACGTCCGGCGTCTCGATGCGGAGACGCTGCGCGACAGCCTGCTCGCCGTGTCCGGCTTGCTGAAGCCGTTCGAGACGGGCAAGCCGCTGTGGCCTCACATTCCCGACGAGTTGCTGAAGGCGCAACCGGCGATTCTGGAGGCTGAGAAGGGTGGCGATGGCGGACGGATGCAGGGGTGGTACACCGATCCGATCGAGCAGACGGATGTTCGCAGCGTGTTCCTCGTTCGCAAACGCTGCCTGCCGGTTCCGTTCCTACAGGCGTTCGATCTGCCGGACACAACGGTCTCGTGTGCGCGCCGCGACACGACCGTCGTCGCGCCGCAGGCGCTGATGGTTCTAAACAGTCCCGAGGCGGTCCGGTTCGCCGAGGCTCTGGCAGAGCGTGTGGCCGGGAAGATGGAGAGTGTGACGTTTACGGACCCTGTGCAAACAAGCGAGTTGATCGAGACATTGTTCCAGCGAACGCTTGGTCGTTCCGCCGATGCCGAGGAATTGAAGTTGGCGACGGACCTGTTGAAGCGACACGCCGAACAACATCGAGCGGCGGGTCGCAAAGGATTCGCCGAGCGGCTGGCGCTGGTGGATCTGTGTCGGGCTGTTCTGAATCTGAATGAGTTTGCTTATGTCGATTGATGGCCCGCGCGTGAGAAGCGAGCGGCTACTGTCGTCCCGCCGCTCCGCCGACGGGACGTCCGGTCGGCGGAGCGACCGGACTACAGTAACGTCACGCACAATTTTAAGCCGGACGAAGCACGAGCCCGGGTAATTCACCTCTCTTCACGGTCGCGGCTCGACTGCCTGGCTGTTCGTAGCTGAATTCGCAAGAATTCAGCGGAAAAACGGAGCAAGACCTGAGTTCTTGCGAACTCAGCTACGGCACTGTCAATGATCCGGGCCAGGTTCAAATCCCCATGATCCACACTCAATCCCGACGCGAGTTTCTGACGCGGACCGGTGGCGGCTTTGCCGGTGTCGCGCTGAGTGCTCTGCTGGCGGACGAACTGTGCGCGGTCGCGCCCCAGCAGACGGCGGTGGACGCGCTCAACCCGTTGGCCGAGCGGTTGCCGCACTTCGCGCCGCGGGCCAAGTCGGTGATCTTCCTCTTTCAGTACGGCGGGCCGTCGACGTTTGACCTGCTGGATTACAAGCCGGAGTTGTTGAAGCTCGACGGGAAGCCGGTTCCGGAGTCATTGAAGAAGCAGCCCGACAAGGTTGGCGGCGTCTTCAACCACTGCAAGGATGAACTGATGGCCGGGCCGTGGAAGTGGGCCCGGCATGGTGAGAGCGGGCAGTGGGTTTCGGAACTGCTGCCACACACGGCGCAGCACATCGACGAGTTGTGCCAAGTCCGGTCAATGTTCAGCGACAGCTCGAACCACGCGCCGGCCACGTATCTGATGAACACCGGCGCGATCCTCGGGGGCAAGCCGAGCCTGGGATCATGGCTGACGTAT
>JANMLE010000436.1:0-1935 GCA_031372385.1 Planctomycetota bacterium
TGCGGGTACAATCCGCCCCCTTGGGAATTGGGAACATTTTCGACGGCGCGGGCGGGACGATTGGCTGTCCCGCAGCCTTCAATCCACACTTCGGAAAGCATCAAACCACTATGCAGCTCACCTGCCAGCGCGCTTCGCTGACCAGCGCCTTTCAAACTGTGGCCGGCGTGGTGCCCTCACGGACGACCAAGGACATTCTCAAAAACGTCAAGCTGCAGGCGAGCCACGGCAAGGTGACGTTGATCGGAACCGACAGCGAGATCGGTTTGCGGTGCGAGGTGTCGGATGTCGAAGTCGATTCGTCCGGTGAGGCACTCCTGCCGACGGCGCGAGTGCTGTCGGTGCTGCGGGAACTCACCGACGATGTCGTGAAACTCGAAATCACCAGCGATGCGATCTGGATTCGTTGCGGCTACAGCGAATTCCGCCTCTCGGCCGAAGATCCCGCCGACTTCCCGCCGGTCGCGACGTTCGGCGACGAAGAGTACTTCGTCGTCACCTCGACCACGCTGCGGCAGTTGATCCGTCGCACGATTTTCGCCACCGACACCGAAAGCACCCGCTATGCCCTCGGTGGCGTCCAGATCGAGTTCACTCCGGAACGCGCCACCTTTGCCGCGACAGACAGCCGCCGGTTGGCCGTGGTGTCCGGGGAATGCCGGGTCGTGGGATCGGCCGCACCGCCGGCCACGCCGCCGGTGGTCCCCTCCAAGGCGATGACGCTGATCGAGCGGAGCCTGGGCGACGTCGAGTCCGAAGTTCACATCGCCATTCATCCCAATGACATCGCGGTCCGTTGCGGCGGCACGACGATCACCAGCCAACTGGTGCAGGGTCGGTTCCCCGACTGGCGCAAGGTGGTTCCCAACTCCTTCTCGGCGAAGATCGACATGGTCGTCGCCCCGTTCTACGGCGCGATTCGTCAGGCGATGATCGTCACCAACGAAGAGAGCCGCGGCGTCGACTTCGCCTTCACCAAGGGGACGTTGAGACTCAGCAGCCAGGCGGCGGACATCGGCCAATCCAAGGTCGAAATGCCGATCGCGTACGACGGCGAAGACGTGAAGATCACGTTCGATCCGCGCTACGTCGCCGACTTCCTGAAGTCGCTGGACACCGGTTCGCAGTTCCGATTCCAAATCATCTCGCATGAAGACCCGGCGGTGCTGACCACGGAAGATCACTACACCTACGTCATCATGCCACTGTCGCGCGACCGGTGATCGGATGAATCAGGTGAGCCGGTTGTCGTCAGTGATTGGAGCACCAATCCCAGGTTCGATTTGGTCGTACATACCCTCGCTCACGCTTTTGTGAAGTTGCGCCTCTTGGGATTTCAGCCCCAAGGAGGCGATGTTATGCCAGCCCAGGGCAACGCCCTGGGTCGGTGGATTACCGGAAAAACCAAGCCCTGAAAGGGCGGCACTATTCGACGGAACGGCATAGGGCCGCCCCTTCAGGGCTCCAATTTCTATGACGGTCGCAACCCAGGGCGGCGCTCCCGATGGTCGCTTGCCCTGGGCTAACTTGGGGCTGCCCCGTTGGGGCGTAAATCCAAACCAGCACAACTTCAAGACTCACGCTTCAAGGTTTCATTCCCTCGCTTACGCTTCGGGTTAGCTGAATGGCTCACGATCCCCAACCGCTGTCTGTCGCGCTCGCCGAGTTGATCGCGTTGCGCGGGTTCGCGCGGGTTCGCAGTGACGACGAATTGCGCTCGGCGTGGAAGCGCGTCGCGGGAAACGAACTGGCGGCACAGGCCCGCCCGATGCAGCTCACCAAGGGCGTCCTGACCATCTCGGTGTCGAGTGCCCCCCTGCTCAATGAACTGGCCGCATTCCAGTCGGCCGATTTGCTGCTGCGGCTCAAACAACAGGTTCCGCACCTGAACGTGAAGAGTTTGAAGTTTCGACTGAATGGAATGTAGGCGACCCG
>JANMLE010001522.1:0-4507 GCA_031372385.1 Planctomycetota bacterium
ACTCATCGCTACACCCTGACCGGCCTCGGCCGCCAAACGATCACCGCCCTGCAAATCGCCCAACAAACCAGCACCCAAAAACTCGCCAAACTCGCCGTGTAAAATCTGCGCGGCGCGCGAAGAAACAAAACGTTAGTAGTATGGAAGTTCACGGAAAGAAGACCGGGAATAGCGGCAGAGAAGACTCGTCACCTGATCTTTTCGTGCTCATTCTTGTTCCGTGTTCTTCCGTGAATTCCGTGGTTGCAACGCTTTGAAATTCCTCTCTCTGATGAATGTCGTCATGAATGCCAATTGCTGGTCACGCTGGAGTCTGCTAATTCTGGGTTTGATCGCCTCGTCTCAGGCGGCGTTCGCTCAGCGCGACTTGAAGGACATTCCGATTCCCGATCCCGAGGAGGAGCGCAAGACGTTTGTCCTGCCGGCGGGGTTCGAGGTCAATCTGTTCGCGGCCGATCCGGGGATTCACAAGCCGATCCAGATGAACTTTGATCCGCAGGGGCGCTTGTGGATCGCGGCCTCCGAGGTCTATCCGCAGATCGCGCCGGGGCAGAAGCCGACTGACAAGATTCTGATTCTGGAGGACACCGACGGCGACGGCGTCTCGGACAAGACGACCGTGTTCGCCGATGGCCTGTTGATTCCCACCGGCATCGAACCGGGAGACGGCGGCGCGTATGTGGCCAACTCGACCGAGGTGCTGCACCTCAAAGACACCGACGGAGACGGCAAGGCGGACTCGTCGCGGATCGTGCTCAGCGGCTTCGGCACGGAAGACACGCACCACATCCTGCACACATTCCGCTGGGGCATGGACGGCATGCTCTACATGAACCAGTCGATCTACATCCACAGCCACATCGAGACACCGCATGGCGTGCGACGTTTGAACGCCGGCGGCATCTGGCAGTTCCGGCCCGAGACGATGCGGCTGGAAGTCTTCGCGCGCGGCTGGGTCAACACGTGGGGACACGCCTTCGATCGTTGGGGCCAGTCGTTCGCCACGGATGGAGCGGGGGGCGAGGGGATCAACTACGTCGCGCCGGGTGCGTCGTATCCGGCGGTGTACGGCGTGCCGCGCATCCTGCACGGCTTGAACCCCGGCAGTCCGAAGTACTGCGGTCTCGAAATCGTCGACGGACGGCATCTGCCCGACGACTGGCAGGGCAACCTGATCACGCACGATTTCCGCGGCCATCGCGTCTGCCGGTTTGTGGTGAGTGAAGACGGCGCGGGTTTCGCGGCGCGTCAGCAGCCGGACCTGATCAGTTCCAACCACGTCGCGTTTCGCCCGATCGACGTGAAGCAGGGACCGGACGGCGCGATCTACATTGCCGACTGGTACAACCCGATCATCCAGCACGGTGAAGTCGACTTCCGCGATCCTCGCCGCGACCACACACACGGTCGCATCTGGCGCGTCACCGCCAAGGGACGCAAGCCGCTGCCGCGACCGAAGCTTGTCGGGGCCGATGTCGCTTCGTTGTTGAACTCACTCAAGTCGCCCGAGTCGTTTGAGCGGCAGCAGGCCAAGCGGGTTCTCAAAGAGATGGGCATGGACCATCAGGGGATAATGCGGCCAATTGTATTGCGGTCGTTGGCCTCATGGGTCTCATACCTGGATCCGAACGATCCGCAGTTCGAACATCACCAAATGGAGGCACTCTGGGTGTATCAGGGCCTCGACGTGCCGAGCGTTGCGTTGCTGGAGGCCGTGCTGAAATCGAAGACGCCGCAAGCGCGAGCCGCTGGCGTACGAGTCATTCCTTATTGGATGGCACATCTCCCCGCAGCGCGCGCGGACCTCGAAGCGGCCGTCGTCGACGAACACCCGCGCGTCGTGATGGAAGCGGTCCGCGCGTTGTCCGAGTTCCCCGAGATTTGCGCAGCGGCCATCGCGCTGCGAGCGGCGGATCGTCCGCTCGACCAGTTCGGCGATTACGCCCTGTGGCAGACGAGTCGCGAGTTGGCTCCCGTCTGGCTTCCCGAAGTTGTGGCCGGCAAGTTCGACTTCGAGGGGAACGTGCGTCGGCTGCTGTTTGCGGTGCGTGCGGCCGAAGCGGCTCAGGCAATCCCGGTGCTCGTGAAGAAACTCAAGGATGGCAACGTGCCGGCGGAGCTTCAGGAATCATTGCTCGAAACGGTCGCGGCGTTGGGAAATGCCGATCAGTTGCGGCTGGTGTTTGACCTCGCGCAGGCCGCCGAGACTCCTCCGCAGAATGCGGCCACGTTGTTGCGGACATTGGCCGATGCCAAGCGCAAGCGAAACGTGCAGCCGTCCGGAGATCTCACGTCACTGTCCGACACGTTGCAGTCGACGGACGACTCCGTCCGTCTCGCGGCGCTGGATTGCGTGGGCGTTTGGAAACTGGAGGCGCTGCGGGGCTTTGTCACCGCCGCGGCACGAAACGGAACGCTCGACGCACCGCTGCGCATCGCGGCCCTGCGGGGAATCGCCCAACTTGGGAAAGCGGCCGACAGGCAACTGCTCGCCGAAGTGACCACGGCCGACACGTCGGAATCGATCCGCGCGACAGCGCTCTCGGAACTGGTTCCCCTCGATGCGGCCAACGCGGCGAAGCTGGCCATCACCTGGTTCAAGAGTTCCACAGATGCCGGTGCTCAGACACAAGTCGTCACCGCCTTCCTGCAACACAAGGGTGGTCCCGATGTGCTGGCCACCGCGCTGGCCGGTCAGTCACTGCCGGAGGACGCGGCCAAGATCGCGCTGCGCGCGGTGACCGGCTCGGGCCGACAAGAGGCCAAACTCGTCGAAGCCCTGGGCAGGGCGGGCGGCATCGTCAGCCAACCGAAGACCCTGTCACCCGACGAGATGTCCGCGCTGGTGGCCCTCATCAAACAGAACGGCGACCCGGCACGCGGTGAAGCGATCTTCCGGCGCGGCGAGCTCAACTGCCTCAAGTGTCACGCGGTCGGCGGAGCCGGTGGGAAAGTCGGCCCGGATCTGGTGAGCATCGGTTCCAGTGCCCAGATCGACTATCTGGTCGAATCGATCCTGCTTCCCAACAAGGCCGTCAAAGAGGGATATCACTCGGTCGTCGTGCAGACGGACGACGGCAAGGTGATCACCGGGGTCAAGGTGCGTCAGACCGACACGGACCTGCTGTTGCGCGACATCGAAGATCGTGAGATCACCGTGCCGCTGAAGAAGATTGAAGAGCAGTCGCCGGGAACGTCGCTGATGCCGGCCGGCCTGGTCGACAAGCTGACGCGGGCCGAACTGATCGACCTCGTCCGGTTCCTGTCCGAACTCGGCAAGCCCGGTCCGTATGCCGCCGTGACGGCCCGCGTGGTGCGACGGTGGGAAACCCTGCAGCCTAGCGACGTCGCGTACACGCGCATGTATCGGACGAGCGACACTCAAGTGATCTCGGACGACAAGGGCCTGGTGTGGCTGCCGGTGTACAGTTCCGTGGCCGGGTCGATGCCGTTGGGCGATGTGCTCGACTTCACCATGAAGGAGCGACTGGGTGAGGCGGCCCGCAAGGTCGGATTCCTGCGCTGCCGGGTCAACGTCACGACGGCCGGTCCGGTCGGATTGGCGGTGGGTGACGCGGCCGGGTTGCAGTTGTGGCTCGACGGCAAACCCGTCGATGTCCGCGACAGGCAGGAGGTGCCGCTGAGTGTGGGGGAACATCTGGTGACGGTCTCGGTCAACTTGTTGACTCGAAAGTCTCCGGTTCGCCTGGAGCTGTACGACGTCCCCGGATCGCCGGCGCAAGTGCAGTTCGTCGCGGGGAAGTGACCACGACTAGAGCGGTTCCAAAAAGGGTGTAGCGGAACTCGCAAGAGTTCCGAACTGAAGTCGTGCGACTTCAGCTACATTGTTTGACGCTACACTAGCCTGTAACCGCTCTAGTGGTCGAACAACGTTGATTTGCCGGGTTGCTGTAGCACGGACGCCTCGTCCGTGTGCCCATCGATTTCGGAAGTCTCGCACGGACGAGGCGTCTGTGCCACGGGGCAAATGAAAGTTGTTCGACCACCAGCCCGGATGATTCCTGAGGAACCACGAAATACTCGACAGGCACGAAAATGCAGAGAGTTGCGGTCAGAGCCTCGCCAGACATCGCGCGTCGTTCGTTGGCGGTCACTTGGGATGATGCCTCGCGCGGCCCGAGTGGCGTTGATTGCCGAACGAGCCGCGACCGTCAGGAAGCGGTCTCTGGATCACGCTTCCTGACGGGCGCGGCTCGTTCAAACATCTCACTCCTGACCGCGTGGAGTATAGAACTCTCGTCTCTACCTGACTTTCGCGCCTTTCGTGTTTGTCGTGGTGAATCATCCAGGTTCGAGGCTGTCCGAAAAGTCGCCGTCGCGAGAGGATCGCCTCTTACAGCCAGGTGCTGATTTCGGTGAAGACGCTGTCGAGGTCCGCGTCGCTGATCGTGTCGCGGTTGGCCGCGGTCGCTCCCGTGCTGTTGCGCAGATACCAATCTCTGCCGCTGCCGCCCGTCAACGTGTCCTTCGCGGCATCCTCCTTCAC
>JANMLE010001563.1:0-1218 GCA_031372385.1 Planctomycetota bacterium
TTCGAGCCATTCCCGTTGCTGGCGGTGGTACTCGGCCAATTGGCCGTGTGAACCGACCGGCAGCTTGTCTTCGAGCACGATCCCCGAGAAGAACGCCTGCAACTGGTAGAAGTCGGTCTGCAACAGCGGATCGAACTTGTGGTCGTGGCACTGCGCGCATCCGATCGACAGTCCCAAGACCGCGGCACCCAAGTTTCCAGTCAGATCATTCAGAGCCAGTTGACGCGCCAGGTGAATGTTCGAGGCGTTGCTTTCGTCGGCCCACATCCGGCAGTAGCCGGTCGCCGCGAGGGCCTCAATGTCATCGGGAAACAGTTCGTCGCCGGCGAGTTGTTCCTGCAGAAAGCGGTCGTACGGAAGATTCCGGTTGAAGGCGCGGATCACATAGTCGCGGTACTTGTACGCCAACGGCCGCGCCGGGTCCGCGTTGAATCCCGCCGTCTCCGCGAATCGAACCACATCCAGCCACAGGCGACCCCACGCTTCCCCGTAATGCGGGCTGGCGAGCAGCCGATCGACAAGTCGCGCGTAGGCATCCGGCGAATCATCCGCCAGAAACTCGGCCGCCTCCGCGGGAGACGGCGGCAGGCCGATCAGGTCGAACGTGACCCGCCGCAACAGCGTCAGTTTGTCGGCGGGAGCGGACAGGCTGAATCCCTCCTTCTGCAACGCGGCGAGGAGGAACGAGTCGACCTCGTTCAACGGTGGCGACCCGGTCGTCGGCGCGGGAACCGGGACGACCGGCCGTCGGACCGGCTGGAACGACCAGTGATTCCGTTCGGTCTCGGAGAACCGGGGCGCGTCCGCGGCCGATGCGATCCATCCCTGGCAAAGAACCAAACACAGGCCGCAAGACCGGCACAGGTTCGTGACGCAACGAACGGTCATCAGGGGGAATCTCCCGAATTGGCCTGGGTGGGAACCGCCCCTCGGGGCGAAAAGGCAGACGGTGGATGAAGGCGTTGTGAAGGCGTGGGAAGTATATCGGAAGTCACCCGGCCTGCGAAACAGGCAAGCTGCCGGGCGGGTCAGTTCTATCATGAGTGCATTTGAACAGATTCGTTTCACCGCGTGGGCATCGCCCCGCGCGTGAGCGGTGATTCACGCTCAATTCTCGCGGGGCGATGCCCACGCGGTTAAACGACGAAGATCGCCAACCCGACCTCAGTCATCTTGGCCGGTCACGCTTCCACCATCAGGACCGGGTCGACGTCGCCG
>JANMLE010001585.1:0-4963 GCA_031372385.1 Planctomycetota bacterium
CCCCCACCACCTCCAAAAAAACCCCAACAACCCCCCCCTGCCCCAAAACAAAACCCCCCCCGACCCCCTCGCGATGGCGGCTTCAACAAGAGCCTCAGACGGGCTCTTCTACCGCCAATGATTCCTGATGTAAACGCTGACGCGCGGTCGACCGGGTCACGAGCCTTCGCGGGAGGTTCCATTGTGGTGGGCAACACATCACTGCGAGCGATCAGTCTGCTGTTCGTCGGATTGCTCTTCGTCTGTTGCGCAGCACGGGCGGGCGCGGCCGAGCCGGCGGACAATTCGAATGACGCTGTGATTCATCTCGTCAACGGCGACTACAGCACGGGGCGGTTGGTCGACTCCCCTGCCGACCGCGGTCTGATGTGGCAGTCACCGGCGTTCACGGCTCCGTTTGTGTTCGCAACGCGCGCGGTACACCGCGTTCAGTTTCCCATTCCCGCCAAGCCGGCGCTGCCTGAAGGGGACTATCGCTTTGAACTGGCGTGTGGCGACGTGTTGTTCGGAGCGCTGATCGGATTGCAGGGTGAGAACGCGGTGCTCGATGTGACGGGACTGGGACGGCTGCACGTCGACCGGTCGGTGTTGCGCCGCATCAGTCGCCGGGTCGATCCGGCGGAACTGGTGTACGCCGGTCCGAACGGCCTGGAGGGTTGGCAGGTCACGGTCAACACGGCGGGATGGCGTGAAGAGGCGGGTCATCTGATCTCCGACCAGCGGTGGTCCAGCATTCGGCGCGACGTCAACCTTCCCCCGCAGGCGCGAATCGAGTTGGAGTTGTCCTGGCGGGACAGGCTCGATTGCGAGGTCTATCTGGGGGCGGCCGACTTCAGGACGGCGTTCCGGATCGAAGTCTGGGAGCAACAGCTTGTCGCCGTGCGCGAGACCGACACCGGCGGCGATGTCGTCATCCTGCAAGCCGTCCCGCCGGGTCCGGGTCGTGTCCGATTGCAGGTGTTCCTCGATCAGACTCAGGAGCGGATGCTGGTCTTTTCGTCCGATGGTTTTCCGCTCGCCGACCTGACGGTCAAGAGTCCCAAGCCACAGTTCTCCGGCGTCGTGCAACTGATCAACAAGACCGGAGACTTCCGGCTCGAACAGTTGACCATCGGCCGGTGGGACGGAGCGACGCCGCGGCAGGCGGCAGCGGACCGGTCGCGGCTGCGCCTGACCGATGGTTCGATCACCCACGGCCGGCTCGAGTCCTTCGACGCCGAACGGCGCGAGTTCGTAATCGAGGTCGACGCGACCGGGCAGCGCATCGCCGAGTCCCGTGTGCGCGACGTCGAATTCGTCCCGCAGAACAACGCGCCGCAAAACAACCGAAAGCCCGCGTGGTCGCTGCAGGCCGAGTCACTCTCCGGTCAGCGGATCAGCGGCGAACTGCTGAAGGTGGAACAGGGGACGATCTGGTTGAAGTCACCTGGAATCCGCGATGAACTGGCGGTTCCCGTCGAGACACTCCGATCGTTGCTGGTGTCTGACCAGGCTGTCGCCCCGTTGGCATCGACGAGGCGTGTCGAACTGACGTACCCCGTCGGACGACTGGAATTGCCGGGAACCAACCTGCACGGAGGTCTGGTCGAGACGGAATGGGCGGACATCAATTCGCTGGTCTGGAAACCCGCGTTGAGTTCTTTGCCGAGTTCGCTGCAACATGGCGTGTCGGCGTGCATTCTCTATCGCGAGCCAATGACGACGAAGCCGGAAGTGGCGGCGACACCGATGGTGCGGAGAGTACCGAGACCGCCGGTGGGACGCGCGATACTCGAAGCCCAGATCAAAACTGTCGCCCAAACGCTGGCAGAGTCTCCGGGAAACGACCTGTGGAACGGACCGTGGGATGATGACAACACGTCGGCCTCCAAACTGGCGACGAGACCACCGAAGTCCGTCTTGTTCCTGCATTCGGGCGACAGGATTCCCTGCGACTCCGTCACCATCGACGAGACCGGCGCAACATTCTCCTCGTCGCGATACGACATCACCTCGGTTCGTCACGATCAACTGCGCGGGGTCGAACTTGTGCCCGGCGCGCCGCCCATCCAAGTTCCCCGGCCGAAGTTGGACCGACTGCTGATCCTGCCCCGCCTGCAGCGCGACAATCCCCCCACGCACCTGATCCAGTCCGTCGATGGCGACTGCCTGCGCGGACGACTCGTTTCCATGGACGAGCAGCAACTGCGCGTCGAGATCCGGCTCGAAACGAAAACACTGCATCGCGACCGCGTGGCGCGCATCATCTGGTTGCAATCGGATGAGGTGGCCGACGTCACCGCCAAACCTCAGACAGCGATCATTCCAGCGGACAGAACGTTTGTGCAGGCGATCCCCAGGGACGGCAACCGCCTGACGTTCCTCGCCGAACAACTCGCGGGCCCGTTCTTGTCGGGCCGCAGTGAGTTGCTGGGAGACTGCCGCGTCGACCTGCAACAGATCGACCAGTTGCTAATCGGCGCGTCCGTCGATCAGCCCACCACAACGCTGCCCTTCGGCGAATGGAAGCTAAAGCCGGCCGCCGAACCTGTGGCGGCCCGGGACGGTGCGGGCCAGGAATCGGAGCTGGTCGGGAAGTTAGCCCCGGACTTCGCGCTCGACCGGCTCGACGGCACCAAGTTCCGCTTGTCCGAGCAACGCGGCAGGATCGTGGTGCTCGACTTCTGGGCGTCGTGGTGTGGACCCTGTCTGCAAACGATGCCTCAAATCGACAAGGTCGTTCGCGAGTTCTCCGACCAGGGAGTCGACCTGGTCGCGATCAACTTGGAGGAGACCAACGACCGCGTTCAGACGACGCTCGACCGTCTCAAACTCCAGCCGCCGGTCGTCCTCGACCGCACCGGTCGCACCGCCGCGCAGTACGGCGCGACATCGATCCCGCAAACGGTGATCATCGACCGCAACGGCAAGGTCGTCCGCCTGTTCGTCGGCGGCGGCGCCAAGTTCGGCGACCAACTCCGCACCGCGCTGCAAGCCGTGCTGTCCGACAAGCCCGAGCCGGCCAACTGAGAGGCTGTCCGGAAAGCTTCCGGCCCCTTCTCGGAAACGGCGGCTCCCGCCGTCAGAAGTCGGCGTTCTTCGGCGTGCGCGGGAACGGGATGCAGTCGCGGATGTTGGTCATGCCGGTAACCAGTTGCACTGTGCGTTCCAGGCCCAGGCCGAAGCCGCT
Source organism: Planctomycetota bacterium (assembly GCA_031372385.1). Lineage (GTDB taxonomy): Bacteria > Planctomycetota > Planctomycetia > Planctomycetales > Planctomycetaceae > Schlesneria. The sequence continues at coordinate 3,170 of JANMLE010001585.1, forward strand.
GTGCGGGACCGTGCCGTACTGGCGGAGCTCGAGATACCACCAGTAGTCCGCGGGGTTCAGGCCGTAGTGTTTCATCCGGTCGATCAGGACGTCATGCCGTTCTTCGCGCTGACTGCCGCCGATGATTTCGCCGATCCGCGGCACGAGAACATCCATCGCGCGGACGGTTTTGCCGTCTTCGTTGCAGCGCATATAGAACGATTTGATCTCGCGCGGGTAGTCGGTCAGGATCACCGGCTGCTTGAAATGCTGCTCGGTCAGGTAGCGCTCGTGCTCGGATTGCAGGTCGCGGCCCCAACTGATCGGGTATTCGAACGGATGCCCGGACTGTTCGAGAATCTTCACCGCCTCGGTGTATGTCAGCCGGATGAAGTCATGCTCGACGATGTTTTGCAGCGAGGCCAGCAGCGTCGGCTCGATCCGTTCGTTGAAGAAGGCGAGGTCATCGGCGCAGTGTTCGAGCACGTCCTTCACGATCGTCCGCACGAACGACTCGGCGAGGTCCATGTTGTCTTCGAGTTCATAGAACGGCATCTCGGGTTCGACCATCCAGAACTCGGCGAGATGCCGCGTGGTGTTCGAGTTTTCGGCGCGGAACGTCGGGCCAAACGTGTAGACATCACCGACCGCCGTCGCGTAGATCTCGGCTTCAAGTTGGCCGCTGACGGTCAGACCCGCCTTCTTGCCGAAGAAGTCGTGGCTGTAGTCCAGCGGTCCCTTGGATTGCTGGAGCTTGGCGAGATCGAGCGTCGTCACTTGGAACATGTGGCCGGCCCCCTCGCAGTCGCTGGTTGTGATGACCGGCGTTTGCAGGTACAGGAAGCCGCGTGACTGGAAGAATCCGTGAATGGCTGCACACAGCGCGTTGCGGACGCGGGCGACGGCACCGAAGGTGTTGGTGCGGGGCCGCAGATGCGCCTTCTCGCGGAGGAACTCCATCGAGTGCCCCTTCTTTTGGAGCGGGTACGTTTGCGGATCGGCGGTGCCGAGCACCTTCAGACTGCGGGCATGCACCTCGACCCGCTGGCCCTTGCCGAGTGATTCCTTGACCTCGCCCACAATGGCGACGCTGGCACCCGTGTGGATCTGCTTGATCAGCGCCGGGTAATCCGGAACGCTCGCATCGACCACGATCTGGACGTTGGCGAGACAACTGCCGTCGTTGACCTCAAGAAAGGCGAAGTCCTGTTTGGACTCACGCTTCGTCCGCACCCAGCCGCGCACATCGACTTCGGTGCCGGGGGAAATGGTCTTGAGAATCTGCACAACCTTGATGCGCGTCATGATGAATTCGATCCGTCGAAGGAAGGCGGGAAGCCGGGGTCAGGGGGAGGGAGAAGACAGAATCCAGAAGTCGGAATTCAGAAGGCACGCAAACAGATTCTGACTTCTGACTTCTGACTTCTGGATTCTGGCTTCTGAATTCTGTCTCCCGCCCAATTCCGTGCGGAGTTTCCATGTTCGCGGATCAAGATGCAAACGAAAACGGCCCCCGGACGAATCCGGGGGCCGCTGTTCACTGTAGTACGCCAACCTGGTTGGGGTTGGTGATTTGTTTCACCGATCCAACTCGATCAGTCCAGAAGACCGAGGAGGCTGGACAGGCGGCTCGGACGATGGGCAGCCTTCTTCTCTTCCGGGGGAACCGGAGCGGGAGCGGCGTTGTCGTTCATCGGGGCGGCGGTTCCGGCAGCCGGAGCACAACCGCTATTGCAGGCGGTGGCACAGCCATTGTCACAGCAACCCTTGACGACGTCGTATCCACACAGGCGGAGAGCCTGTTCGGCTTGGCGA
>JANMLE010000454.1:0-4272 GCA_031372385.1 Planctomycetota bacterium
CAGAGGATCTGCTTGATCCTGGCGAGGAAGTCGGCGTTGGTCGGGAACTTGTGCAGGGTCTTGGTGAGTTGTTCCATCGCCTCGACGGGACTCATCGAAATCAGGCTGCGGCGCAGCAGTGTGACCCCTTCCAGAACGTCGGGTGCCAGGATCTTTTCCTCACGCCGGGTGCCCGACTTGGTGATGTCGATTGAGGGCCAGATGCGGCGGTCGGCCAGGTCGCGGCTGAGCACCATTTCCATGTTGCCCGTCCCCTTGAACTCCTGGAAGATCGCGTCGTCCATGCGGCTGCCGGTATCAATCAGCGCCGTGCCGACCACGGTCAGCGAGCCCCCTTCTTCAAACTGGCGGGCCATGCCGAACATCTTCTTCGGCAGGTCCATCGCCTTGACGTCGAGTCCGCCGGTTCCGGTGCGTCCCGAGTTGGTCCACTTGTTGAACGCCCGCGCGGTGCGGGTGATGCTGTCCAACAGCAGGAAGACATCGCGACCGGCTTCCGCCATCCGCTTGGTCCTCTCGAACACCAGTTGACTGACGCGGATGTGGTTTTCGACTTCGCGGTCCAGCGATGACGCCACCACTTCGCCATTTACTCGGCGGCGCATTTCCGTCACTTCTTCCGGGCGTTCGTCGATCAACAGCACGATCAGGTAGATGTCGGGATAGTTCTTGCTGACGGCGTCGGCGATCTCCTGCAGCAGCATGGTCTTGCCGGTTCGCGGCGGCGCGACGATGAGCGCCCGCTGTCCCTTGCCGATTGGTGTCAACAGGTCCATGACCCGCATCGTGATGGGAGTCGGGCCGGTTTCGAGTCGGATCTGCTCGTGCGGATTGATCGGCGTGAGGGCATCGAAATTCTTGACCGAGGGATAGTGTTCGGGCAGACGCCCTTCGATGGTCTGAATGGTCTTGAGCCGCGGGCCTTGGCCCCGGCCGCCGGAAACGTTTTCCCCGGTGATCAGGATCCCTTCGCGAAGGCCGTACTTCTCGATCAACGAACCGGAGACAAAAGCGTCACTGTCTTGGGAGACGTAGCCCGCCTTCGGATCCCGCAGGAATCCGTATCCCTTGGGATGCAGTTCCAGAATCCCCTGGACCGGCACCAAAATTTCGGGACCGCGTGGCTCGTTGGACTGCGACTGGGAATGGGGCTGCCGTTGTCCTTGGCTGTGCGGACCGCGCGGCTGCCCACCTTCCGGCCGGCGATGCCCGCCCTGTTGACCGCCCTGTTGACCACCACCACGGCGGTCTGGCTGCTGACCGTTGCGACCGCGTGGCTGCCGGTTCTGTCCCACCGGCGGTTGCTGTGCTGAATAGCCGACATTGTCGCCCGGTCCAGCCGGTCCGCGACCGCGACCACGGCGACGGCGACGACGGCGGGGTCCGCCATCAGCTCCGTAGAAGTCTCCGCCACCTCCCGCGGAGCCTTCTGCTCCAGGTTCCTGCGGAGGTCCGGCATCTTGGGCATCGAAATCCATGTCGCGTTCGCTGGAGTCCGATTCAAACTCGGCCCGCGCTGCGGCAGTCTCTTCGAGCACATCTTCAATGACGGGCCGCTGGGCTTCCTTCTCGACCTTCCCGGTCTCGATAGATTCTCCGGTGCCGACATCCTCCGCCGGGGTGATTTTTCGCCGACGAGGCTTGGCCGTCTTTTTGGGCACATCCGAATCCATCTCAGTCATACAGCATTTCCCGCGATCAAGAACCCTAGCTCAAACAAACACATCTTTGACACCGGCCAATACGGCGATGCCAAGCCCATTTTCCACAAGAGAAACCTGCCCATCGTCTGACGCGATGAACGACGACAAACCGCCGGGAATCAAAGGCCATCGCCCGATTCCCGAGCAAATCTCCAGCGTCTCCGGAAGCCTCCCGATGGATCTGCGGAACAACTTCCGCGCGACCTGATCGGCCCGGCCCCAGCCAGTTCGGAAAACCCGCAGCGAAGGCCATGAACCGATCTGCGCTTTCCCGGTTGACCCTGGAGGACCGAAAGCCGCAACAATGCCGTCAAACGCTGGAGCGACGATTCGACCGCCCAAGAATTTCGCAATGACGAGTCTGCATCGCGCGACAACGAAAACGTTGCCATCAGCGTCACAGGGTTTGCGAGCCGTTCTCGGTTGAGGCGTCCATCCCTCTCGCGTCACGACAAGGAAAAAACAGTCCGGAAGCCGGCCATCTGGACCGCTTCGTATCCGGCGAGAATAAACATGCGCCCCGCAGATGATCGCCGCGAAACAGCCCCGCGCCACAAACATTCATCCTGACTGACCACCCGTCAACAGGCTGAACGAGATGACTCGCGAGTTCGCTGCGGCGGAGCACCAAGTGCAATTCCACGCCGTCGGAGTCTGACAAGAGATCTGTTAGAAGTCTCTTTTGCCACCGGACGACGACTTCACACCTCGTCATCACGGCAACCCAAGTCGGATTCCGATTTCTCAAAATCCATCATTCACGTTTTGAAGATGATATCGATTGCGATTGTTCTGTCAATTCAAGTCTCTGGGAGATTGCCAGAGTTTGGGAAGACTCAAAACCGGCTGGCAAACAGTCCCCTGCGGCGGCTAGGCTCTGGAGCCCCCGCTGCGGCGGAAAAGTTCTCCGTCTGTTCGACGTGTCCTCGTGCTCGTTCAACACGATCGTCAACCAAAGATCGCCAACCACGAAGCTTCATTGCTTCACAGGAGCGCTGCAACCTTGTCTTCAAACTACTGCGACCACGAATGCCCTGTCGTCTGGAAGATGTTTTTCCGACCTGTTGTTCTTCCCGCTGGGACGGTTTTGCTGGCTGTAGTGACATTTCTCTCCCGCATCGTTTCGGCCAACGAGCCCGCGGCCTCGGGATTTCAGACTCCTGCAGTCGTATTCAAAAACGCCAAGGTTGTCGTGGCTCCGGGACAGGTGATCGATAAGGCTCACGTGCTCGTGCGGAACGGACGTATCAGCGCCATCGGTCCCGATGTCCCGATCCCACCCGATGCCGAGTTGATTGAAGCCGACGGTCTGTCGATCTTCCCCGGCTTCATTGATGCCGGCGCGTCGATCTTCCTGCACGATGCCAAGCCGCAGCCGATCGAAGGCCGTGCGATCGAGACTTCGAAGTACGCGCTTGCCGGCATGCGGCAGGACGACCGCAACGGGCTGACCCCCGAGTTCGCCGCCGCCGAGCACTTGTCCACGAAGCCCGAAGACCTGGAACGTTACCGCCAGTCCGGTTTTGTCGCCGTGCATATCCTGCCCACCGGACGCATTGCCAGCGGACGCGGTGCCGTCTTGAATCTGGCGGCGCTGCCGTTGCGTGAATCGCTGCTGGTCCCCGCATCGTTCGCCATGCTGCAACTGTCCGAACGGGGCGGCAACGACTATCCCGCCACCAGCATGGGGGTTCACGCGCATCTGCGGCAGGCGTTTCTGGATGCCCAGCGTCATGCGACCCAGCAGCGGTTGTTCGCCGACAACATCCCCAACGTGACCCGCCCGGCCACCGACCCCGCACTCGAAGCATTGGTGGCGATGCGAACCCCGGCGATCAAGACAATCTTCGTCGCTTCCACGCGTGACGATCACGACCGGGCCCTCAACTTCGCGGCCGAGCACCAACTGCGACCCGTCATCTGGGGCGGACACGAAGCCCACCTCGTGTCCGACCGGCTTAAGAAAACTGAGACCGATGTCATCATGCACGTCGACTTTGGTGATGAGCCGAAGGCCGACGCAATGAAGCCGGGTGACGATCCCTACGCCGACGTTCCCGAACCACAGCGGGTTCGCGAACACAAGCGCAGTGAATGGAAACGCCGCGTCGCGGGCTTGGCCGAATTGCACAAGGCGGGCGTGCGTTTCGCCGTCTCGTCGCGCGACGGCAAGTCGCCCGCCGACGTGCTGAAGGGTCTGCGCCAAGCGATCGCCAACGGACTCGACCGCGACGCGGCCCTCGCGTCGATTACGACTCAGCCCGCCGCCATGTTGGGACTCGACCGGGAACTCGGCACGATCGCCGTCGGCCGTCCGGCTTACTTCGTGGTGATGACAGCGGCGTTCGACAACGAACAGTCACGCGTGCGCTACGTCGTCATCAACGGGCAGCGCTACGAATATCACAAGGACGCCAAGCCGATCGCTCCCCCCTCCCCCGGCGAACCCGCCCCTGTGCAGGTCGCCGGAACCTGGACTGTCGAAATCGATGCGGCCGATGGCAAGGTGCGCGGCGAACTGGAACTGACTCAGTCGGACCGCGCGCTGTCGGGCCGCTTCAAGAGTAAC
>JANMLE010000455.1:0-1064 GCA_031372385.1 Planctomycetota bacterium
CGCGGCAATTCTGATCAGGCGGGCTTTCTGCCCACCGTTCTCCGGGAAGATAGAGGAGCAGGCCGATTCAGGCCAGATCGTTCTCCAGCCGCACGCGGCGGCTAGGCGTGCGACAAGAGTTGTCGTATTGCAGATTGAAGCCTGACGCGCAAGCGAAGGACGCTGTGCAACGGATCCTTCGCTTGCGCGTCAGGCTTCGATGGGTAGGATTTGTGTTGCCGCTCGCCTTACTTCGAGGGTTTGGCTTTGCCCTTTTCGTAATCGGCCAGAATCCCTTCGGGGTCGTCGTTGAAGGCGTCTCGGCAGCCGGTGCAGCAGACGTAGTAGGTCTTGCCCTTGTGCATGACCGGGATGGTTCCCAAGCCTCCCGTCACAACGCAGACCGGGCCGCTGCTGCCGGTCGCGGCGAGCCGCGTTCCCTCGCGCTGATAGCCGATTTCGGCGACCCGCGTGTAGAACGACTGCTGTTCGGGTCGCTTCTCGAACAGCAGTGTCATCCGGTTCTCATTGAGGACCGTCAGCGTGAGCCGGTGAATTTCCTTGGTCTTCTCGTCGGGAGTCGATTCCAGCACGAGCCGCTTCTCTTCGAGCTTGCCCTGGTAGTCGCGCGTCGCATCGTCGGGGAGCGTGGCCTTCAGCGTGAACAGCTTGGTTTTCTCGTCGTAGCCGAGCAGGGCCGACTTCCATTGTTTGCCAGTTTCGATGTTCAGGCGTATGCCGGTACTCTTCGCCTTCAATTCCCAAACGGCGGCGGCCTTCTCTTGCCAGGCACCCTGCTGCGATGCCCGCTTCGGCTGGCCGATGCCGCGCCAGCCGCCGATCAACCCGTTGTACTCGCGCAGTGCGTCGATGGCCGCCGACTTGGGTTCGAGTTTCACCTCCGGCTCGGCACAGAACGCGATCCACGCCGTGGACAGCACCGCCAGGCAGCCGAGTTGCGTGCGAACTTTGAAGAATTGCGATGAGCCAACGAACATGAAATCACCTCGTCCACCAGGAACCCTAGTGCTGTGTCACACCTGAGATTTCGGGTTGAGGCCATCAGCCGCAGGGCGCTAGCCCAA
>JANMLE010001643.1:0-1938 GCA_031372385.1 Planctomycetota bacterium
GGATGTCGAGTCCCAGTTGCTTCTGAGTGCTCGGTTCACCGTCCGGCAGCGGCAGTTTGGAAATCCGGTTGTCGATCACCCAGCCGATGTCGATCATCTGCGGCGTGACGGAAAACTCGCGGTTGACCGCGTGCGGCATGACGAGCAGTTGCGAATCCTTCGTCATCGCCGGAATGCCGGGATTGAACGCGCCGTCAAACAGCCGCCGTTCGCTGACCAGTTGCTTCGTGTCGAGATCGTGAACAGAGATCGTCGCCGGGACTGCGCTGGCAGTGACCAGCCAGCGGCCGTCGGGAGAGACTCGCACGATCTTGGGAATTCCCGGCGCGGCGAGTTTCGTCACCGGCACAGCGGCGTGTGTGGCCTGCAAGTCAATGACCGCGACCGCGTCCTCACCGCCGAGCGCGACAAACGCCGTCCGCCGATCCTTCGACAGGGCCAGCCCGCGCGGTTCGTCGCCGACGGGAATCTTGCGTGTCAGCTTGAGCGTGTTTCCGGTTCTCGACACCACGGCGACAGCATCGTCGTGCAACAGGCTGACGAGTGCCGTCGAATCATTGATCCACGCGACATCGGCCGGGCCGCTCCCGACTGCCAGTTCGGCCAAGACTCGCCCCGCTGCGAGATCCACCAGACTGACGGAACCGCCGGTGTGATTCGCCGTCAGGCACACCGCGTGATCGCTGGTGATCGCCAATGCCAGTGGACTGCGATCCACATCGTTCGCGGCGTTCGCGGTCTTCGCGGCGACGACGGTGCCAGCCACGAAGAGGAGTGCGACTGTCGAGAGAATCCTGAAAACGTCCATCGTGCGAGTTCCCTTTGTGACGCAGTTACGGCGGACTCAAAAGCCATGGGCCGACGAAGTATCCGAAGAATCCCGCGGGCAAGCCATAGTGATCGTTCAAAATCTCCCCGCGCACGACGGGATTGGCGCGTCATCAACGCTCGTAGCACGGACGCCTCGTCCGTGCGGGCCAATTGCACTGTTGGTCACGTCTTGCCGCACGGACGAGGCGTCCATGCTACGGATAGCGATGGCCAAACCCCGACAGTTAATCAAGCGCCGCCCGTTGGCCAACCGAACTGCTTTTCCCGGCTCACTCGCGTGATTCCGGCGGCATGTGGTCGACACAGGTCAGTGCCCCGACGCTGCAGCCCGGCGATGGGCCAAATGTTCCGGATTCGGATGTTTCTGCCTGATCCATTGAGGCAGCAAACCCCCGGCGAACATTCCAAGGAACGAGGCCACCAAGCCGTAAAGCTGGGGCGGAACCACGGTCCACAGCGGCAACTCCAATTCGGGCTCGGCGGCCTGGCCAGCAATAATTACCGGCTGTTTCACTTCTGCTCCCACAGGCGCGTCGGCCTTTGGTTCGACAGTGGACTTGGCGAGTTCAACGCGCGCCGCGACAGACTTGGCCGCCGCCTTCTTCAACTCAGCCACCGTGGATTTCTGAAGCGATTGGGCACCCAGCCACACGGGGACGGCCAGCACGATCGAGAACATCGCCGCCTGGGTCGACGCATGCTTCCAATAGACGCCGCACACCAGCGGGACGAACGCGACGACCAGCGTCACGCTGTAGCCGCTTTCCACCAGCTCGTACATCGTCTTGTTGGTGTTGATCGCAATCGTGGTCGAGATCACCGCGACGACGACGAGGAGACACCGCAAAACCAACAGCATCGACTTGTCGCTGAAGTGCTTGATGAACGGCTGCAGGACGTTTTCGGTGAGCAGGCTGGAGGGGGCAAGCAGCGTTGAACTACCGGCTCACCCCCGCCGAGCTCGGCCGGATCGTGGACGACGCCCGTGCGAGCGTGGTGGTCGTCGGCCCGGCGTTCGAGGCGGCCGTCCCGGCGATCGAGGCAGAGGCTCCGGGGCTGAAGCGGGTGGTGCGGACCGGAGCGGACTTCGAGTCCTGGGTCGGTGCG
>JANMLE010001657.1:0-5951 GCA_031372385.1 Planctomycetota bacterium
ACCGCTTTGCGATCGTCCGCCTTGACCGGCTTGGCGAGTTTCTTCAACTCGGCCACCACGGCATCGACCGCCTTCTGAGCTCCGCGGCTGATCGCCATCGGATCGTATCCGCTCGCGAGATAGCGCAGGCCATTGCGAAAAATCGCCTCGGCCAGCACGGTCGCGGTGGTGGTGCCGTCACCCGCCACGTCGCTCGTCTTGGAAGCCGCTTCCTTGACGAGTTGCACGCCCATGTTCTCGAACTTGTCTTCCAGATCGATGTCCTGGGCGACGGTCACGCCGTCCTTGGTCACCTTGGGAGCGCCCCAGCCCTTGTCGAGCACTGCATTGCGACCGCGGGGCCCCAGAGTACTCTTCACGGCACGGGACAACTTCGACACGCCTTCGAGCAGTTTCTTGCGTGCGTCTTCGTCATAAATAATCAACTTGGCCACAGCGACTCCTCAACCAGCAAAATAGCTTTGGTAGGACAACAGCGTTCGCTTGCAGAGCGGAAAACCCGTCGCAAACTTCGTTGCTCGCGACATCCGGCCAGGGACAGGACAACACCGTCTGCCACCGGGGCGGATTCCACCATGCTCGTTCCCTTCAAGCAACCAACGTGCCGACGAACGACTCTTGACGTAAGTTGTTACGCCCACAGCAAACTTTCACAGACCCTCGTCTGCCGATCCGCCTCGTCCTGCCAAGATGACAGCGATTCGCAGATCCCCCTTCCGACTTTTGACAGAATCCCGTTTGAGCTACCCTGTCCGACACCATGCCGGGTGGCACGAGTTCTTGGAGGATGGGCACTCCTGCCCGTCCGGTCTTTCGTGACGCGGCGCTGTTCCCGCGTGATGCTCCCCGTTGGTGACGCGGATCGAATACCAAACGCGGACGGGCAAGAGTGCCCATCCAACAGAAGCCCGGATAATTCACGGCGACGTAGCTGAGTTCGCAAGAACTCAGGTCGTGATCCGATGTTTCGCTGAATTCTTGCGAATTCAGCTACGAACCAAACGCGGACGGGCAAGAGTGCCCATCCTCCAGCAGCCCACAGCCAAGGAGAATCGCCGATGCGGACCGACCCAATCACTCGACGCAGTTTCCTGACGCTGACCGCCGCCGCCGGTGGTCTCGCCTGCGCGGGCGAATTGGCGTGGGCCGCCCCGTCCCCGAAGATCGGCTTCGGCTTCAGCCTGTACGGGATGAAGTCGCTCAAAGTTTCCCAGGCGCTGAAAATCTGTGCCGACATCGGCTACAGCGGTGTTGAACTCGCCTGCCTGAAGGACTGGCCCTGCGACCCGGCTGCCCTGAAGAAGGCCGACCGTGACTCGCTGCGATCCGAACTGAATGACCTCGCGCTCGATCTCCCTGCCCTGATGGAAAACCTGGCCCTCGTCGTTCCCGACGAACAGCACCGCACAAACTTGGAACGGTTGAAGAGCGCCTGCCAATTGGGACATGACCTCGCGCCCGACGCACCACCCGTGATCGAGACGGTTCTGGGTGGCAAGCCGACGGAGTGGCCCGACGTGCGGGACCGCATGGTCGAGAAACTGCGCGACTGGGAACAGATCGCGGCCGCGCACAAGTGCGTGGTCGCGATCAAGGCCCACGCGTTCGGCTCGCTGCACACTCCCCAGGATGCTCTGTGGCTGGTGAAGCAAATCGACAACCCGTGGATTCGGCTGGTCTTCGATTACAGTCACTTTCAACGGCAGCAACTGATTCTGAAGGACTCCCTGTCGGCCATGCTGCCCGAAACCGTATTCGTCCACATCAAGGACAACCTGACGATCGAAGGCAAGACCGAGTTCGTTCTGCCGGGCGACGCCGGTGACATCGACTACGTCGCCTACCTGAAGCAACTGCGCGACGGCGGATACCGCGGCGCGGTCGTCGTTGAAGTCAGCGCCCAAGTCTCGGGCAAACCGGGCTACGATCCAATCGCCGCCGCCAAGCGCTGCTACCAGAACATTCAACCCGCGTTCGTGAAGGCCGGCCTGCGGATTGAAACGTGATCCGACGAACTTCCGCTGCGAACCGATTGACGTGGGTGCGACCCCGACGCCGGATCTGTGCGAATTGTTTCACGCTCACCAGTGGCCCGGCCAGTTCGATCAGAGCCGATCTCCTCACGGCAGCCCCGACACCTTGACGACCCCCCGAGTCCCCCGCATCCACCACGGATGAACTCTTGAACTCTCGGCTCTCTCGCGCCGCCGATCGCACCAACAGCGCGGCGTGTGCCGTGTGGCGGAAGCCTTCGTCCCCGTTCAACCTGTTACCCCCGTCCCCGGTCCAATCACAGGGCGATGATGGCTGCGCCGATTGCGGTCAACGGCCGCTGTATCAATCCCAAGTTTGACGTGACCGACAAAAGTCCAAAACGGACGTGGGGCACGTTTTCAACGTGCCTGTTTCGCAGTGTTTCGAGCACGTTGAAAACGTGCTCCACGACTTTTGTCGGAAGCGTCAAGTTTGCATCTCCCGCGAGTCACGCGGTGGGTGTGCCTCTCAATTCCAAAGCGGAGTCGAGCCTCCGCACTAAATCAGGACCACGGATTCCCAGACAGGTAAGAGCAAACGTCGCCAAAAGAGAAAGCCGCAACCCATTCGAGGATTGCGGCTCAGCGGAGTTGCCCGACGAGGATTCGAACCTCGACCAAGTGAGTCAGAGTCACTCGTGCTACCGTTACACCATCAGGCAGGGTGATTGCCCTTGTCACCGACGCGACGACCGGTCGGATTGGGAAGGCCAAGGGGTCGGGAAGTATACTCGCCACGCGGGATTTGCCAATTCCGATCGGGTACATTTTTCCGTCCGGCGTCCGCCTTCGTCCAACGGCATGGGCATCAACTCTGAGATTGCTGTGTGCTGAACGCTCACGCATCGCTCCATGCGGCGAGGATGAGGAACAACGCCGAGTCTGCCAAGACGCGCGGGGGCGATGACCGCGCGATGAAACAATGAACACGGAAAAGGGGACTGTTGTGTCAGACGCTGACGAGTTGTTTTCGGTTCGCGACAAGGTGGTATTGGTTTCCGGCGGGAGCCGTGGGATTGGCCGTGCCCTGGCGGAGGGGTTCGTCCGACGGGGGGCGCGGGTGTTCATCACCGGCCGCGACGAGATGACGCTGCAGGCAGCGGCGGGTGAAATCTCCACGGGGACGCATCCCGTTGACTTCGTTGTCTGCGATGTGTCGAAGCCGGAAACGATCGCGCCGATGATCGAGGCCGTGGTCGCGAAAGCGGGGCGGATCGATTCCCTGCTCAACGTGGCCGGCGTCAACATTCGCAAGCGGGTCGAAACCTATACCGTCGAGGAATACGACTACATCACGGACATCAACCTGAAGGGGGCGTTCCTGGTGGCGCAAGGGGTCGGGCGGCAGATGATCGCCCAAGGGACCGGGGGGACCATCATCAACATCGATTCGCTCAACACGTTCGCTCCGCTGAAGGGCGTCTTGCCGTATGCCATGAGCAAGGCCGGGCTGGGAATGATGACCCGCGGGATGGCGATGGAGTGGGGTGATCACGGAATCCGCGTCAACGCGATCGCGCCTGGATTCGTTCTGACCGACCTGACCAACAAGCTGTGGTCGGATCCGACGATGCAGGCCTGGGGCAGGGCGAACACACCGTTGCGGCGGTTGGGCCAGCCCGAAGACATGGTGGGCGCGGCGATCTTCATGGCGAGCGACGCCTCGAGTTACATGACTGGCCAGGTGGTCTACGTCGACGGTGGGATCACCTGCGGCATGCAATGGCCGATCCCGCTGACATGACGGCCTCGTGGGTGCCATCAGTCAGTTTGAACGCCTGCTGAAAGACATGGGGTGCGCTTCCAGCGTGCCCGAATTCGCCGGGAAAGAGCACGTTGAAAACGTGCTCTGCGTTCTCGTTCAACAGGCATCAGGCCCGCAGTCAACGGTGCCGACGCATCGCACCGGCGGTTATGTCGGATGCCGTTGCCGCGCGATGGCATGCCGTCGACGTTGGCTCCGGGTTAGACCTCACGCGGCCTTACCTGAGACGTTTAACCGCTACGCCAACGGCGTGCGCGCGAACAACGGTTTGGTCCCGCCTGCTCGCACGCCGTTGGCGTAGCGGTTAAACGAAAGCGTTTCAGTCTGGGCCGCGTGAGGCATAAACGGCGTCGACTGCGTGGTGAGCGCCTTGCATCCGGTGCAACCGGAGCAACCCGCGCGGACGATTCCTGTTCTCTGGAAAGCTTTCCAACTCCCACCGAAAAACTGAGTGCTATGTTTCGAAAGGACAACGTCGACGGAGGGGTTCGCCCCCTGTTGGCGGTCCGCTCGCCGGGTCATTTCCGGCGGGCCATCCTGACGGAGGTCGAAACATGTTGGACTGTCTCAATTGGCGATCCCCCGCCACAGAATCCGCGTCCCAGTTGGCGCGGCGTTTCAAAGCCGGCTTGTTGGCGCAGCGCGAACGGGCGGACTCCCAGATCTTCTGGTTGCTGATCGCCCAGTGGGCGGTGATTCTGTCGACCAGCATCGCGATGGCCACCCGCTGGCAACACGCGCGGTTGGACACGCTGTCGGCGGCGGTCATCTGGGTCGGTGTGTTGAGCGTCCTGCCGCTGGCGATGGTCTTGCGCTCCCCCGGCAGCATGTGGTCCCGATGGACCGTGGTGGTTTCGCAGGGGGTGATGTCTGCGCTGCTGTGGCACATTTCGGGAGGGCGACCGGACACTCATCTGCACTTGTTCGCCTGGCTCGTTGTAGTGGCGTTGTATCGTGACGTGACCGCCCTGTTGGCGACCGTGGCTGCGTCGTTGGCGGGGCACGCGCTGGTTCTGGGCTTGAGCACATTGCCCGTGTTGACGACGAGCGACCCGGCTCTCTGGTTTACGCATCTGGTCTGGCTGGCGTGGTTGTTCGGTGAGACAGCGTTCCTGGTCGCATTCGTTCTGCTGGACCGTCAGACTCTCGCGGCCCAGGTCGATCGGGCGCAGGCGCTGGAGATTTTGCACTCGGAATTTCACGCGAAAGTTGACCGCCTCACCGTCAAGCTGGCGGAAGAGCGGGACGTCCTGCGGGGGGAAGTGGCCTCGCTGACACAACGCCGCGCGTCCGCCGAAGCCGCGCGGTTTGAGGCGACGCGTGAATTGCTGTCGTTGCGCCGGGACATCGCGGCCCACGGAACCGAGATCCTGAAACTCGCCAGCCTGGCCTCCGACTCCAGCCAGACCAGGGATTGGCGGGCCCAGTGGAAGGCCCTGCGGCAGCAGGCCCAACAACTGATGCAATTGGTGGACATGCCATCGGTCGATCTGCTGAACGAGTCACCCGAGACACCGTCCGACTCCAAACTCACGCATTGCGAGCATCTGGCGTCGCCTGCCGGGAAGCGGGCGATGCTGATGATGCGGAACCCGCTGCAACAGGCCAAGGCGGTCGCAGCGTTGGAAACCGAGGGCTTCAAGGTCGATGTCGTCCCCAACGGTCCGCGGGCGTATTACTCGGTGATGCTCAACGATTACTCCGTGATCGTGGTCGACATCGACCTGCCCGGCGAAGAGGGATTCGACACGCTTGAGGCGCTCCGCTTGCTTCCACCAGACCGGGTCAGCCGGTCCAATTGCCTGTTCGCAGTGACCACCGCGTTGAAGCCGGATCGCGTGTTGCGATGCACCGGCTTGAACGTCGACGGGATGTTCGTCAAACCGCTGACGGCGGAAGCGCTGCATCAATCGCTGTCCGGAGCGGCGGCAAGCCCCGGTCCATCGTCGGGACGCTCTGAACGGGACGACTCCAAGTCCACTTGGACCGATTCCACACTTCAGCACGCGACGTGAACAGCCAATTCGCACGACTTGAGCAGCCGATCCAGTTGTCTCTACGTCGCGCGGACTTCGAAGCGACGTTCCTTCAGTTGGAGTCTTGGGGTGGCGGGGGGGGGGGGGGGCCCCCCCCCCCCCGGGGGGTTGTGGGGG
>JANMLE010001665.1:0-2419 GCA_031372385.1 Planctomycetota bacterium
GGTGAGCTGCCGATCCCCGCAACGTTTGGCATCCTCCATCCATCGGCCGATCCCGAAAAAGAACTGCCGCCTGCCAACACGTCGGGGCGACACCCCAACAAGGGCATGGAGTGCCTCGCGATTTCGGCCGATGGCGAAACACTGTTCGGCCTCATGCAAGGCCCGCTCTTTCAGGACGGTGCTCTCGACGCGGACAACAAGCGGGTTGGCACTAACCTGCGCCTGCTGGAGATTCAACGCCGGACGGGTGCATCGCGCCAGTATCTCTACCCACTCGAAGACGCGGACAATGGTTGCAGCGAAATCGAAACCATCGCTCCCGGACGGTTCCTCGTCATCGAGCGCGATGGCAAACTGGGAACACCGGGCAACGTCAAACGCCTCTACGAGATTGATCTGCGCGAGGCCACGGACATCAGCCGCATCGACTCGTTGCCGGCCACGGGCATCCCCGCCAAAGTCCGCCCCGTGACCAAGCGACCGTTCCTCGACCTGCTCGATCCGCGCTGGGGTCTGGCGGGCGAGACCTTCCCGCCAAAGATCGAAGGGATCGCGTTCGGCCCCCGACGCAAAGACGGTTCGCGTTTGCTCCTCATCACCAGCGACAACGACTTCAAACCGGACGAAGCGACTCACATCTACGCGTTCGCCGTTCGTCTCGACTGAATCTGCGCGGCAGTGCTCGTCGATCCCTCGTTCGCAATGCTCGCGCACTCCCGCTTCAAAGCAAGGAGCATGAGGTCACACGGCATCGAGAGCCGTAGGGTGCGTGGAGTCTTCGGAACGCACCACGATGGTTGCCAGCATTCCCGTCCCGGTGCGTTCCGAAGACTCCACGCACCCTACGTCACTGCGCAGGGACAAACGAGGTCACACGGCGTTTTGAACCGAATCTCGCGGATCAGGGAACGTAGAACTCGCGGACGAACGATTCGAAGGCGGTCAGACGTTCTTCGTCGAGTCCGGCAAGGCGTGCTTCCGTGCGAACCCAGTTCAAGTCCAACCGGTCGGCATTGGCGAGCAGGATGCCGCGAATGTCTTCCTGGTCGAGCGGACGGAACGCGATCAGTTTGAGCAACAGCAACCCTTCGGCATCAACCACTCGCAGCGTTTGATCGCCGAACGGTTCCTCGCGCGCCCGCTGGAGGATGCGGTGAAAGACCGGCACCACCGGCTTCAGCAAATCGACTTGAACTCCACCCGGCCAACGAACGACCAGCCTGCCATCAGTGTTCCATTGGCGAATCGCCTCGACCAATTCGACCCGGCAGCCGGCGGCGATCATGGCCTCGAACAGGCGGGGTAACTCCAGCGCCGGGACGTGCAGCAGGAAGTCGACATTTTCGGTGGCCCGCTTGTGTCCGCGAAAAGCGACACTCAGCCCGCCAATCAACGCATACGCGGCGTGCTGCTCTTGGAACAGCCTGGCCAGCGATGACACGGCTTCAGTCAGCCGTTCGACCACCGGCTGGCTCGTGGGCGAGTTGTCGTTGGATGAACTCATGAAAACACCTGTGGCCTTCTTCTTCGCGCTGCCGACGCAGGCGATCCCGCGCGGGGAGTTGTTCGGTGGCCGACGCAAACAAGTCGACCGCATTCCACAGACCATCCAGGGCCTGAATTCGTTCGCGAAAACTCAACGCCCGGTCAGCGTCGATCGCTCGCCGCCACCGTTCGCGTTCGGAAGGAAAGTGATTGGGAATGTGCAGCATGCTGTGACTTCGGATTCTTTCGTCGGGTGAGACCAACTTGCTTCGAGCGCCCGCCCACCCGACATCACTTCGCCAATCAAGCGATGCCCAATGCCGATTTGAGACAAACTTCAATCTTCGTCATCAGAGCGGGCGAGAGTGTACCAATGACCTGCCGCACATCCGATTGAGGGATCGTGTGCAGACGGTTGCACCGAACGGCTGAATTCATGCTCAGTCCCGTGGCCGCCCCGTCAGGGGTTGAGATGTCGATCAGGAGTTGATCGGGCTGATGGACGTTGGAGAGCTTCGACGTGATGGCCACGATGATTGTCTCACGGATCGCGGAATTCAGCACGTCGTTTTGGACGACGAGAGCGGGCCGCCGCTTGCTGCCCGGAGCACCGACGAAAGCCACATCCACGATGACAACGTCGCCGCGTTTCATGGGTGTTGATCGTAAACGGCCATCTCAGGCTCGTCCCAGCCGTTTCCTTCCGACGAACGAGCGAGTGCCAGCCGCATTTCGTCATGAGTCCAGTCTTCACCGAGGATTTTTGAGACTCGCTCAAAAATATCGGATCGCAGAACGACGCAATCGAGACCGTCAACGGTCACTCGAACGTTGCCGCCGGTGGCGAGGACTTCATGTTGTTCGACGGTCAGTTCCATGCGGGCATTCTTTCACCAATCAAACCCAACGGCAAGGCGAATCAACCTCGCTCGGG
>JANMLE010001666.1:0-1670 GCA_031372385.1 Planctomycetota bacterium
CGGCGACGGGAACAGGTTCACCGGCGATCATTTCAAACGTCAGCTTCGGCGGCGGAAACGGATCGAAGTCGGTGTCGAAGATGTCCTGGGCTTCCTGCATCAGTCCGTAGATTTGGGTCAGGTTCAGCGTCGGCGTTTCCAAGACGTAGTACGGCGGTCGCGGCTGGAACTTCAGGCCGAGTATTTCGGCTTCGGCACGAAACGCCGTCCCCGGCAGGATGGCCAGGTTGAAGACCTGCACGTCGGTGAACAGCCCGGTGCTCGACAGGTATTCGTAGCCGCGGCGGATCGAGGCTTCGGTGTCGCCCGGCAGGCCGATGATCAGGTCCACCTTCACCCGGATGCCGACGTCCATCATCGCTCGGACGCCCCGCTCAAACGCCTTCATGTTGTTGCGGCGGTCCATCAAGTCCTGGGCGAGCGGATCGACCGATTGCAGCCCGATCTCGACTTCGCTGAAGTTCGCGTCCCGCAGCAGACGGGCGGTGTCGACATTGATTCCCTCGGCGCGCAGCTCGCCAAAGTAGGTGAACTGCTTCGAACCGTCGGGCCGGGTCGGATTGCACTCGGCGAGCAACCGCAGGAAGTCGTCGAAGTCGCGCCGCTGGTTCAGGGTCGGATCGAGCAGCACGACTTCCGTGGCACCATGCTCGGCGGCGTGCCGCAGGTTGGCGATGATCTTTTCGCGGCTGACGAAATACAGCGCGTCGTAGCTCTTCGGGTAATAGCAAAACTTGCATTTGAAAATGCAGCCGCGGATCGTTTCGAGCATCAGCATCCGCTCGTCGGCCGCATCGAGAATGTCGGCGAGGTAGGGCGAGGAGATGTCATTCAGATGCGGCAGCGGCTGTCGAAACGCCGGCGGCGCGGGGTGCGTCCGGCACCACAGCCCCGCCACGGCCGCCTGCGGTGTGGAATGGTCCCGCAGCGCGGCGAGCAGTTCCGCAAACGTCTGCTCCCCTTCGCCGATCGCCGCGAAATCGACGCACGTCTGTTCGAGCACCCAACCATTGTCCGCCGTGATCTCCGGCCCGCCGAGCACGATCTGCACCTCCGGCCGGCGCGTCTTCAGTTGCTGGCAGATCCAGATCGTCCGGTCGATGTTCCACAGGTAGCAGGTGAAACCGACCAGCCACGGCTGACGTTCCAGAATCGCTTCGACGATCCCGAGGTCACTCAGCGAATTCGCCAGCGTGGGCGGAAAGATCTGAATGTCGTAGTCCGACTCCAGCCCGCGCTGCCGGGCCAGCAGCGTCAGATATCCCGCCGCCAGCGGCACGTTCCCGACAATCTCGGTCGGCCCGGCCGGAGGAATCGGCAACTGCACCAGCAGCACCTTGCGGCAAACAGTCATGAGCAAAGCCAGTTCAGCAGTGGTTCGGATCAGAGGGCCGGTCGGCGAATCGAACCATGCCGAAAGGGTGTAAATCGTCGGCTGCGTCCCGGATCAACAATGTTTTCGTCGTGTCGGCGACCACTATACGCGATGACGAACGCTTTGCGCATGGTGGGCAGCATGAGGACGATTCCAGCATTCCATCAATAACTCGACATTGTGAGTTCACCTTCGCCGTACGTCGCGCCATTCGGGGTGAGCAGCTTCAAGTAGACGTGCGGGTCGATGTTCTGGTTGATGAACCTGCCGGACCCGTCGCACATGATGACATTCA
>JANMLE010000465.1:0-3930 GCA_031372385.1 Planctomycetota bacterium
GTCGACGTTTCCGCCATTCCCGAGGAACCCGGGTCCGTTCCGTCAGCATCGAATCCATTGCAGCATAAGTTGAGCGTGAAGAACCATGAGAATCAGTTACAGCGTCGCGCGGCACCGGGCTCACAAGCGTTTGTTCAAGGAGGCCAAGGGGAGCTACGGCGGCCGCAGGAACCTGCTGCGGACGGTGAAAGAAACCATCGTCCGCAACCGGTGCTTCGCCTACCGCGATCGCCGGAATCGCAAGCGAGACTTCCGTGGTCTGTGGATCATCCGAATCAAAGCCGCCGCCGCCATGCGCGGCCTGTCGTACTCCCGGTTTATCCACGGCCTGAATCTGGCGAACCTGAAACTGAACCGCAAGACGCTGAGCGAACTGGCAATTCACGAACCGCAGGTGTTCGACGAAGTGACCAAGGCGGTTCAAGCGGCGCTTTCAGCGGTCACCCCGGCGTGACGCTCATTTGAACAATTGGCATGCTTCCTGACACCGCCTCGGTCCGCCGATTGGCGGTGTTTTTTTTGGCGGATGCAAGACTGAATTCCCTCTGTACGTTTAATTCTGACCTCGTTTAACCCTGAGCCAGCGGCGAAGGCGGCGGGTGCCAACGCTCCCGACTCCAAGCCCGGCGATACGCGACCGGACACGCCGACTCTCGCACCCCTCGCCGCTGGCTCAGGGTTTGAAAACTACGGGCACCGTCCACGGGACGACGAATGAATCCAGGCACGATCATCATGGATCACGAGCAATCCTTCGCGAAATATGAACAGGATGCCCTGGCCGCGATTGGTGCGGCTACAACGGCCGAGTCGTTGGAGCAGGCTCGCATCGAGTTCCTCGGGAAGAAGCAGGGCCGGCTGAAGGATCTGCAAAGCGTCCTGGGCACGGTTCCCGTGGAACAGAAGCCGCTCATCGGCAAGCGATTCAATGAGATCAAGGACCGCGTCACCGCCACTTGGGAACAACAGCAACTGGTGCTGAAAGCTCCCAAGAAGCTTTCCGGGTCGGAACTGGATGTGACGCTGCCAGGGGGCGGCCTTTCGCTCGGAAAGCTGCATCCGCTGACGCAAACGATTGAGGAATTCAAGGACATCATGGCTCGGCTGGGGTTTGAGTCCGAGGAGGGGCCTGAAGTCGAGGACGAATGGCACAATTTCGTCGCTCTGAACATCCCCGAAGACCATCCCGCCAGGAATCCACTGGATAACTTTTATCTGTCGGTCGCTTCCACCGTGAACCAGGAGTCGCGGCTGCTACGAAGCCAGACTTCAACGGTCCAAATTCGGACGATGGAACGCCGACCGCCCCCGGTGAGAATCGTGTCCATCGGCCGCGTTTACCGGCCAGACCAGATTGATGCGACTCATCACATGATGTTCCATCAGATGGAGGGGTTGATGGTCGGACCGGATGTCACCATGGCCTCGCTGAAAACCGTGCTGCAGTTGTTTGCGGCCGCTTATCTCGGGGAAGACATGCCCGTGCGCTTTCGCCCGTCGTTCTTCCCGTTCACCGAGCCGAGCGTCGAATTCGATGTGCGGCGAGGAACTGGGTGGTTGGAGCTGGGTGGGGCGGGAATGGTCGACCCGCACGTGTTGTCAGCGTGCGGCTATGACCCGGAGAAAGTCAGTGGGTTCGCCTTCGGTCTGGGGATTGCCCGCTTCTGTATGATGCGGCACGGAATCGATGACATTCGCCACTTCTACGACAACGAGCTGCGGTTTCTGCAGCAGTTTTGAAGTTCCTTTGATCTTGATCAATTTGGGTTTGTTACTTTCGAGTGCGCCCCAAATTCGCCGGCCTGCGATCCCCGCAAACTTTGCGAATTCAAACCGGAAAACGAAGGAGCGGCGGGTGGACAACGGTCGATGAATTCTCGAAGAATCTTGTTGACATTCCGCATCGCCAACAGAACAATACCGTCGCTTTCAGTGAATTGTCCTGCCTGCCAATCTCTCCCGGCCAAAGTCTGATTTCCTCGAAAACTGATGCCTCGGTCTCTGCGTGCGCCCGCATGCAGAAAGGGAAGATTTTCGATGGGTGGTGTTGGCTGATACTGAAGAATGTGCCCCGTGGCCAACAATCGATTCTGTGTGGTTTCAAGTCTTGAACCGAGTTTTGTTTCTGGAGATTGGGCGAATGGCGTTCGACTTCGACGTAGACGAGATCGAAACTGAGGAACTGGAGTACGCTGCTTCGGCAGGCGGAACCGAATTCGGTACCGAGTACACCGGGGAATTTGAAGAGATCGACTTTGATTCTCTGGGCATTGATCCGGGCGGTCCCACGACCGCCAAGCCAGGAACCGAAGAAAAGGTCTTGATGCTGGCCGCCCGCTATGCGGCGGGTGTGCCGCTGTGGCACGACGAAGACTGCTACGACCACGGACCGGGCCAGTCGCTGGCCCGCCTGATTCGCAAGGCCTGATCAATCGTCCCGCTTGGTGACCGTCTTGAGTTCGCGTCTCGCCCGCAATCTGCGGACGGGACGCGAATCTCTTTGATGCCGGTCGAATTTCGATGATTCATCGCTTCGGCAAGTAGACGATCTTCCGGCGGTTCCACATGCGGCGAAAGGTTCGGATTGACTCCCGAGGATGCCGGAAATTCGCGCCGTCCTGATTGAGAAAACGGAACGACCAGCGACTTGGCATCCACTCAACGGTCTGCAACACGACCGTTCGCTCCAACTTTGCTGCTTTCCGTACTGCTAACGATTGGAATTTGCGCGGCGCGCGACAAATTCTGGAACGTGGCAACCGAAGCCGTTCGGGCTGAAGAAGGCGAGGACGAGGACAGAAAGATGAGGGACAGAAAGATTCAGAAAGATGAAGTGGGCCGGGATGACGCACTCATTTTTCTGTCCCCATGTTTCTGTCGGACTCCCTTAGTTCCGGCCAGAAGTCGGGCTGGGAGCTTCCGTGTTGCGAACGTTATGTTTCTTGTGGGCGTACGCAAATTCTCCCGCTTCAAAGTAGCCTTCATCGCTCCGCGTGAAGAAAGCCATTCGCGAGTTCGGTGCCTACTGTTGAACCTGCGGTGGATTCGCAATCGGCTCACTTCACGCGGAGCGATGATGGCCACTTTGGTTGCGGCCTATCGTCGCGCGGGATTTTCCGTGGTCGGCATCAATCAATCGGGCTGTCGGTCCGGAACCGTGTTTCCAGGTGCGACCGTCCGGCCATAGTGACGCCGCAGCCGCTCGACGGTCGCATCGATTGCGGCCGGCAGTTGGTCGCGGGCGAGTCGACCCGTTTCCACCAGGCACTCCGCCAGTTCGTGAAGCATGGCGCGTGACAAATGGCGTGCGAAGACCAGCAGCAGCCGGCGTTCGATCAAGTCGTCGAGCGTGGTGACCCATTCGTGTTCGATCACCCAGCGGACGGTGCGGCGAGTCAGGGGCGAGTCGGCGATCGGTTGCCGTGGCTGCGTGGCCACCTCCGCGAGGATCGTCTTCGTCTGCATTCCATACAGCGGCCACAGTGCGGTGACCTCGTCGACGGTGGTGTCTAATTCCATCGCCCAGTGCCGCCAGAGCTCCGGCCATCGGGACGGGTCGCGCGGGAAGTCTTCGCCGCCGATCAGAGTCCGCCGTGCGGTGGTCGCGATTCGCGGTTGGCCCAACGTCTTCAGCACGCGGTTCGCGATCTGTTCGGCGACCGAGCGGAACGTGGTCAGCTTTCCACCCACCAGGGTTACGACCAGGATACCGTGCAGACGATGCTCGGCCAGTGAATTATCGCGCGAGATCGCCGCGTTGCTGGTGTCGGTCGTGCGAGGCAGGGGACGCACTCCGCTGTAGTGAGATTCGATGTCGGCGCGAGTGAGCTTCAGGCCGAACACGGTCTCAACCACGTTGAGCAGGTACGCCAGTTCTTCGTCGGTGGCGACCGCCTCATCGGGTGGACCCGACCATCGCTCATCGGTCGT
>JANMLE010001702.1:0-3057 GCA_031372385.1 Planctomycetota bacterium
GCGTCGAAGCCCGGCTTGCGGGCGACGAAGGTGGCCGTGTGGGCCGCTCGAATGCAATCGCCGAGCGGTTGGCCGCTGTCGCAGTCCATGCCCGACGGAAGGTCGAGCGCGAAGACTCGGTGGCCAGATTGGTGGATGGCGGAGATGGCGGACGGGAACGGTTCGCGCAGCGATCCTTGAGTGCCTGTTCCCAACAGGGCATCGACGATCCAGTCGGCGCGCGCGAGTTCCTCGGACCACAGGGAGTCGATTCCGTTCGCGGGGGGTTCGACGATCCGTGTTCCCGCTCGACGCAAGACACCGAGGTTGACGGCGGCATCTCCGGACAGGCAGTTGGAAGGGACGGCGAGAAGCACGTCCACCGGGACGCCGGCAATCTCCAGATGCCGGGCCACGACGAAGCCGTCGCCGGCGTTGTTGCCCTTGCCGCAACAGATCAAGACCGGTCCTTGAATGCCCAGTTCCAGCAGCAACGCGGCGGCGTTGCGGCCCGCGTTTTCCATCAGCACCAGGCCGGTCAGCCCGTACTCGTCGAGGGCGCGTCGATCGACGTCACGCACTTGGGATCGGGTCAGAACGAGGGGCGGGTGGGGCATAGGGGGTAGTGAAGGGCGAAGGGTGAAGGGTGAGACGACGGCGATCGCGGTGATCCTGTTCTCACATTGCACTGCTGACGGGTCACTGAGCACTGCTCACTGCTCACTGCTCACTGAGCACTGGTCACTGGTCACTGGTCACTGGTCACTGCTCACTGGTCACTGCTCACTGCTCACTTCCCCATCATCACTTGGGACAGAGTTCTTCCAGGGCGAGGCGGATGCTGCGCAGTGTGACCGGGTGGTCGGACAGGACGCGGGACAGTGGCGTCTCGGTGAATTGGGACTTGATGTCGTCGTGTTTCTTGGCGAGCACCAGCACCAACGGTGTCTGCGACTTCTGGCAGCACGCGATCACCTTGGAGTACGCGGTGAGGACTTGGTCGTCAGCGCCGAGTGAGTCCGCCATCAGGACGATTCCATGCAGGGGGTCGGCTTCCAGGCGGCGGATGGCGCGTTCGATGTCGCGCAGCAGCAAGACCCGGTAACCGTGCTTGTTGAAGTAGTCGCGCAGGGAATCCTGTTGTTTCACCCGGTCTTCGACGCACAGGAGCGTGCGGGTTGCGGCGGGGGCGGGCTGCCGGCCGGGGAGGGGTGTTTCACCCGATTCCTGCATCGCTTCACGATCGCCGATGATTGCCCGCAGGTCTTGAACCACTTCTGTCGGGATCTGGTAACGGGATTGCGGATGGATGTCCAACAACTTGTCGACGATCGCCACGATCGCCGGTGGCAGCGTCGGATCGACCAGACGGATGGCTCGGATATGGCGATAGCGGCTGGATTGTTTGCGCTCGGCGATGTCTTTTGTCGGCGGATACGGCGGGATGCCGGTCAGCAATTCGTAGAAGATCGCGCCGAGGAAAAACAAGTCGCTGCGGGGGTCGTTGTCGGGGGCGTTGGTGCTCCGTTCCAGCGTGACGTATTCAACGGCGCGGTCGATTTCCTCCTCCAGCGGCGACAAATCGGCGTCCTGTCCGGCCAGCCCGAAGTCCACCAGCTTGGCGACACCCTGGGAACTGAGCAGGACGTTGCTCAGTTTCAGATCGCGGTGTGTCAGGCCGAGTTGCACGGCGTATTCGAGTCCTTCGGCGATGTCCATCGCGTAGCGGGCGGCTTCCTCGGGGGGGAACTTGCCGCGGCCCTTCAGGAGCTCGCGAAAGTTGCCCCCTTCGATGAATTCCATCGTCAGGTAATGTTGGTCTCCATCACTGCCCACCTCGTAGATCGGCACGATGTTCTTGTGTTTGAGCCGCTTGCCCAGTTCACCCTCGCGGCGGAACAGGCTGACGGTGCGGGGATCTTCCGCCCAGCGCTGCCGCAGCATCTTGATCCCCACCATCCGGCCGTCGTCGACGGACACTCCGCGAAAGACCCGCGCGAAGCTGCCGGACGCATTGCGGTACAGCAGCTTGTAGGGGCCGACGCGCAGGCCGTCCGTCTCTCGCTTTTTCAGTTTGGAAGCCTGGTATGGCGTCAACAGGTGCCGTCGCGCCAACTCGGCAATCAGCGTGTCGAGGCTCGGCGTCCGCATTGGAACGGTCGCCAAACACTCCTCCAGTTGGGCAGGTTCGACAATCTTCCATCGCAGCAAGAGCGACTGAAAGTCGGCAAGGGTGGAGAACTGCATGGGGAGCTTCATGAACGGCAAACAGGTTGTTTCGGGGCTGTCAGACGGCAACTTCTTTGATGTCGAACAGGCGGTCCAGCTTGGTGATGCGCAGCACTTCCATGACATCCGGCGAGGGGTTGTACAACTCGACCCGCTCCACGCGCTGGCGAATCGACGACAGCACACCGAGCATGCCGCTTGGCACCAGTTGCACTCCGGTCAAATCGAAGGCCAGCACCTTGCAGTTGTGCTTGGCGATCAAGTCGAACAGTTGCGTCCTGTAGGCGGCGATGCAGACTTCGTTGGGAACATCCCGTCCCCCGAAGCCGACGACCGTCAATTCGCCCGTCTGGTAGACCTTCAGCACGGCGGGATCTTCCGGCAGTTCCCCCAGCTTGAACGAGGAGCCATGAACGGGCGGTTCATCATGAATACTGTCACTCACGGCAGATTCTCCGGGTCAACAACGGACGAGATCAAGAACGGAATACGGCGGGCACTATATCCGATCTCACGGGCTGTTTCCAAGTTGCGTTCCGCCACGGGTTCCGCGTTGGAGCGCCAAGGATCGACTGATCATTCGTGTCGAAACGACTTTTTGGGCCGCGTGCGATTCAAGGCCAGGTGCGAATGCCACCTGCGCTCGGGTGCAGTCGCTAATTGGTGGTCGTCTTTTCTGGTCCCCTCTCCCGCCCGACTTGGGGGGAAAGGGTTAGGGTGAGGGGGGCTTTGCTTCAGGCCGGAACTCGCTGGAATCCCTGCGGCTCGTGGTTGTGATCGGTCAGTCACACCCGCTTTCAGGGTCTCTCGACCATTCAGCCCCCTCACCCTAACCCTCTCCCCCGAAGA
>JANMLE010000472.1:0-3030 GCA_031372385.1 Planctomycetota bacterium
ATCGACGTTTAACCGCAACGCCATCGGCGTGCGCGCAGATGGGAGCGACCCGTTGTTCTCGCGCACGCCGTTGGCGTAGCGGTTAAACGAATTCGACTCACTTTGCGTCGCGTGAGGTGTAACCGCTCGCGCGAACCGGACGGATTGGAAATCCGTCCTACGTCCAAGCGATTCACGACTCACTCTGGCGATGGGCGCGCCCCGTCCAATATACTCTCCCCGCATCGTTCCCTTTCCCGCCACGCAAGGACTGACAGGCCATCATGGACAATGAACTCCGCGACCAAGCCCGGGATTTGATCGCTCGAATCCTCCAACTCCGAGACTCTCTTTGACTGGGCTGGCAAGCAGCAAAAGTTGGCCGACATCAATCTGAAAATGGCCGAGCCCGGCTTCTGGGACAACCAGGAGAAGGCTCAGGCCACGATGAACGAATTCAAGCAGCTCAACGCCACCATCAACCCGATCGCCGAACTGGTCAAGGGGGCGGAAGACCTGGGCGTGATGGTCGAGTTCGCCGAGATGGGCGAAGACGTTGGCGACGATGCGGTCGCGCTGATCGCGTCGCTGAAAGAGCAGTTCGCCGCGGCCGAGTTGCAGGCGATGTTGTCGGGGCCTCATGACGGCAACGCGGCCTACGTCGCCGTTCAATCGGGGGAAGGCGGCACCGACGCACAAGACTTCGCCGAGATGCTGTTGCGGATGTACCAGCGCTGGGCCGAAGTGCGCGGCTTCCAGACGGAGTTGCTCGATTCGTCACCCGCCGAGGAGGCGGGGATTCACTCGGCCACGCTGATCGTTCGCGGACCGTTCGCCTTCGGGCTGCTCAAGGGTGAGACCGGCAACCACCGCCTGATCCGGATGAGTCCATTCGATTCGGCCCATCGTCGACAGACCTCGTTCGCCGCGGTGGACGTCACGCCCGAACTGGATGACAGCATCAACATCGACATCGCCTGGGACGATCCGAAGATTATCCGCGAAGACATCTGTCGCGCCAGCGGCGCGGGCGGCCAGAAGGTCAACAAGACCGACTCGGCCATCCGGCTGACTCACCTCCCCACCAACGCGGTGGTGCAGTGCCAGAACGAACGCAGCCAGCATCAGAACCGAGCCCTCGCGCGAAAGTTCATGATCGCCAAGCTGTATCAGATGGAGGAGAACAAACGCGATGCGGAGATCTCCGCGCGGCGCGGCCAGAAGTCGCGGATTGGCTTCGGCGGCGAAACAATCCGCAGCTACGTCCTGCACCCCGAGTCATACTGCAAGGACAACCGCTCCGACTACAAAACGGCTCACCCCCAGGCGCTGCTCGACGGCGACCTCGATCCGTGGATCGAATCGTATCTTCGCTGGGCACTGGCACAGAGCCAGGCGTAGCGTAAGCAGGGATCGTGAATCGTTCGTGGAGTTCCAATCCGCATCACACTTGAGGGAGGACGCGATCGTGGATGTCGCCACCGCCATTCGTGAGACTTCGGACCTGCCGATTGAAGATCAGTTGGACTTGGTTGAGAAACTGTGGGACCGCATCGTCGGTGCCGGTTGGCAGCCGGAGGTCGATGCGGAATTGCATGCTCTCTTGGATGAACGAGCCAAAGAACTCGATGTGAATCCCAACCGAGCCGTCACGTGGGACGAAATCGTTCAGTCGGTCAGGGCGACTCCATGAGTCTGCCGCTCGTATTCCACGACAAGGTGAAATCGGACCTTCGCTCGTCATATCGGTGGTACGAGCGACAGCGAACTGGACTCGGGGAAGATCTGCTGGGTGAGATCCACAACTGCTTGAACCGTATTGAACGCGATCCGGAATCACTGCCTGTCGCGTCAGCCGAGGCTCGATTTGGGCTGGTTCAGCGGTTTCCATTCGTCGTGTATTTTCGAGTCCTCGTGGACCGTGTCGAAGTTCTGGCAATTGTTCACGGACGAAGAAAGTCGCGAGTCTGGCGTTCCAGACTCAATTGATGCGGAACGGTGAGGTTGGGTGATTCACAACTCATGGCGGAGTCGTGACGATGAACCAAGACCGAGAGGAGCGACGCACCAAATGGCCAATCCGCCGATCAGTGGTCGCGGCATTCGTGTTGGGACTCTTGGTGTGCTACGTGTTGAGCGCTGGGCCAATGAGTCGAGTCATGGTGGCCAATCATTCCGGGCTGTACGGATGCCTCTATAAGCCCTTGTACTTCATCACTGATCGGTTGCCTGATCCCATGTTCGATGCGTTCCACCGGTACATCAGAACTTTTGGCGACGAACCGTACCGGGACTTTGCGTTGTCGCGAGCAATTCATCGCGTTGCGTATCACCGCGACTTGGATCGCAACCCATTCGATCACATCCCGTTTCCAGATGACCAGCCCGAAAATACGCCTTCGATCCAGACTCGTTGAGGAACACTTCATGATCCGCTCGACCCGCATGGTTTTATTGTTGTCCGCATTGCTGCTCGGCTGTGGCTCCGAGGCTCCCGGCACGAATCAGACGAAGCTGCAACCGGCCATCATGCCCGAGGCCGCGCAGCCGAAGCCTGTCGAAGTGGCGAAGGTCGACAAGGTGGAGGCCGTCGCCGTCGCAACACCGAGTGCCGTCCCGGCGCTCGAAGAGCCGACCGCCGATGGGCAAAACTGGCTGAAGCGCGAGGAACTCGAAGCGGGTTGGGTGCGGCTGTTTGATGGGCAGACGCTCTTCGGGTGGAAGGCCAACACTGATGTGGCGTGGTCGGTGAAGGATGGCGTGCTCTCGGCGGAGGCCGGCGAGCCGGGGCTGCTCAACACGACCAGCCGCTTTGCCGACTATGAGCTGCGCTGCGACTTCAAGCTCGCCGAGAAAGGGAACAGCGGGATCTTTCTGCGGTCGCCGATGAAGCCGACCGATCCGGGAGTTGACTGCTACGAACTGAACATGTGCGACGAACATCCGTCGGGGTTCCTCACGGGGAGCCTCGTCAAACGGGCCAAGCCCGAGACGCCGGTGGTCAGCGGCGGGGCATGGCACTCGTACCACGTCCGCGTTGAGGGACCGAAG
>JANMLE010001714.1:0-4169 GCA_031372385.1 Planctomycetota bacterium
CGGCGACGGCCGCCACTGTGCCTGTGTTCAATTGGGCGACCGGGGCCGCTGCGCCGCTGGCAAAGCAATAGAGTCGTCCTTCCTGAGTCACGGCGAACAGCCGGTCATCAGCGGCCACCAGGCTCAGCGGCGTCCCTTCGATCTCGACTTCCCACGCGCTGCCGGGTGCGACATCCAACATCAGGGGATACGCCATCAATCGTCCGATGCTGCCGCAAAAGAGACGGTCGCCCGCCTTGATGAGCGCGGTCAGTTGAGGCGTCTCCAACACGGCCGCCGTGTTCATCGACCATTTGGTGACCTTGCTCGCGACGCCGGTGCGATCCACGACATCGCTCGTCGTCGTACCCGCCGAGGCCAGATCGAGCGAGTGGAGTTCGCGGTTGCCAGACGCAAACAGCCGCCCGTCGGCGAAGGCCAGCAAGTCACCCACTTCGCCCAAGTATTTCCCGGTCTCAACGTCAAACCCGCTGCCGCCATTGAACAGCAGTTTGTCGACGGCCGACACGCCCGACCCGCCGCCGCGCTTGCCGTTGTCGGCCAGTTGATAGTAGCGCATCTGCCCCGTCGCCCGATCGTAGCAGGCGGGGACGGAACGTCCGCCCGGAACCAGCAGCTTCTGACCGTGGACCACCAGCGGACCCTGCGGTGCGACCCCGGCAAACGAATCGCTGTTGTGCGGCTGCTTGATGTACTGCGAGCCGTCGCCGTCGTTCGTCCAACGGACAGTGCCGGTCTCCGCATCCAGCGCGTGCAGAAAGATCCCCATGAACGGCCAGATGCCGGCGGCAAAGTACAACGTGCCGTCGGCGATCACCGGCGCGCCGCGCGCGGGCCAGGTGGAAATGAGCCGCTCGTTGCCCAAGACTTTCTGATCCGACGGGCCGCCGCGGAACCGCCAGATGAGCTCGCCGCTGTCGGACCGCAGGCAATAGACATGACCGTCGTCGGACGCAAAGTAGAGCTTGTTCTTCCACGCCAGCGGAGCGAACCGCACCGGTCCGTCGGCAAAGTAACGCCAGACCTCGTCGCCGGTGCGGGTGTCGTAGGCGGTCACGCTGTCGTCGTAGGACGAGCCAATGAACAAGCGTTGTCCCACAACGATCGGCTCATAAACCGCGTCGACCTGGATCTTCGGCTGATCGGGCCAGGCCGGTTTGAGCCGCGGCAACGAGCGCGTCCACGCCAACCGCAACTCGGCCGACAGGCGATCCGGCGTCGCGGCACTGTGCTGGGCGTCGTGACGCCACTGCGGCCAATCGCCTCCCCGGGTTGCCAGCGGTCCCGTCAACGAAGCCAGCATCCAAGCCAGGCAGAAGCCGCGGGTCGCACGGGACATGAATCGCTCCGAAGGAAGGTCAGACGGGACTTTGCAGGCGGAGAAGCAGGCGGGAACACGCAATCGGGCCGCCCGCATGATGACCGCGTTGCGACACGTGAGCAACACCAACCAACACTCCGGGCTTGTCAGGGGTGCAGAACAGCAATTCCGCAGCAAGGGGTCAGGCACCGCAGAACTCAGAATTGGCGGGGATGGGTGTCGATTCCACAAACGGCTTGTTTCCGACAAGGCTCAACCGGTGTTCCGGGGAGGTCTGTTGGAAATGCGGAAATTGTCATAGAAGACGTGACCGACAGAAGTCGCTTGGACAGCGGTTCGTAGCACGGACGCCTCGTCTGTGCGCGAATGTCATGGGCGATTTCAGACGCACGGACGAGGCGTCCGTGCTACGGGGACTTTTGTCGGTCACGTCATAGAAGACAGCGGAAGTTCACGGCAGGGAGCCGTGTGAACTGGGGTGGAGGGCCGACTTGAGGGGCCACGGATGGAACTGACGCTCTTGCCGTTGATCGATGATCAGAAGTGCTTTGAAACAGTTCGCAACAGGCGTTGGCCTGCTGGTGTGGCGTGTCCACATTGCGACTCGGCGCAGGTGACGAAGCGAAGCCTGGATGAGACTCAACCTTGTCGGCAACGAGACCACTGCGGCGGTTGCCGACGCGACTTCGATGACCTCACCAACACGGTGTTTGCGGGCCACCATCAGCCGCTGCGAGTCTGGTTGCTGTGCCTGCACTTCATGGGTCTAAACTTGTCGAATCGGCAGATCGCTCGGGAACTGGGTTTGGATGTAGACCGTGCTCGCGACATGGCGACTCAACGACGTGAAGGGATCGTGGCGAAGCCGCCCGACGTGATTCTGTCTGGTGAAGTCGAATGTAATGAAGTCTACGTGGTTGCAGGGCATAAAGGGCCTCCCGAGGCCGTCCAACAAAAGGGCGGCCGGGACGTCGACGGCGGTTGAAAGGAGCCCGTGGACGCGGCACTCTGGCCCAGGAGAAGCCGCCGATGTTCGGGATGATTCAACGAACGGGCCAGGTCGTCATACGCGTGTTGCCAAACGTCCGGCAGGCCACGATCGCCCCCGTTCTGAAAGCCACGATCGCCCCACGCACGATGGTCTTTACCGACGAGTACGACATCTACAGCCGACGGAAGGAATGGGGAGACAAACACAGCACGGTCAATCACGGACGCGGGGAGTACGCTCGCGACGAAGATGGCGACGGCTTCGATGAAGTTCACGTCAACACGATGGAAGGTTGTTGGTCGCTGCTGCGATCCTGGCTGCGGCCCCACCGGGGCCTCTCCCCAGAGAAACTGCCGCTCTACGTCGCATTCTTCCAATTCGTCCACAACGCCCGAAAACGCGGTCAAGCACTGTTAGAATCGCTCGTCGCAAGCCTCCTCATACCACCTCCCCGGAACACCGGTTGAGCCAAGTCCAAAACGGACGTGGGGCACGTTTTCAACGTGCCTGTTTCGCAGTGTTTCGAGCACGTTGAAAACGTGCTCCACGACTTTTGTCGGAAGCGTCCCTAAACGAATCACCTTCGGCCGCGTGGGGAATCAGGCATCTCAGGTCAGGCCGCGCGGTGGCGATTCGCGAATCCAATCGGCGGTCAGTGGCGTCCGGTCAATTGCGACATGCAGACGCCGGCGGCGACGGACACGTTCAGCGATTGAATGGGGCCGCGCGGGGCCAGGCGGACGAGCTCGTCGCAGTTTTCCGAAGTGACCCGCCGCAGACCGTGTTCCTCGTTGCCGAAGATCAGCAGGTGCGTCCGGTCGGTGGGCACGTCGTCCACGGTCCGCTCGGCATGTTCCGACGTGCCGATCACCGCCACTCCCGCTTCGCGCGCGATTGTGATCGCACGGCTGAGACTGGGGACGACGGCGAACGGCACGTATTCGAGCCCGCCGGACGAGACATCATAGACGGTGGCGGAGAGGGGGGCGGAGCGCTCGCGCGTCAGCACGATTCCCTTCACTCCAAAGAACGCCGCCGTCCGGAAGATGGCTCCCACGTTGTGGGGATCCTGCAACTGTTCGAGGGCCAGCCACAATCCGCGCGTTTCGGTCGGGGCCTCGACGAACAATTCGTCGACCAGTCGGTCGGGTCGTTCGCGGACCAGCGCCACGGCCGCGCCGGTCCGTTCGCTTTTGCCTTCGTTCGCGTGACGCTTTTCGACCGGGGCCAGGTTGGTTCGGATCGGGATGGCGTGTTGACGCGCCAACTCGGCGACCTCGGACCACTTGGGTGACGGCGAGCCGGGGGCGAGCCGGACTTCAAACACATCTTCCGGCCGCGTCTGCAATGCGGCGAGCACACTGTGCGGATTGCGAAGCACCAACGACATGAACTCACCTTGTCATCACCGGCAGACTGCGCTGCCGTCGCATTTCGTAGAACAGGATTCCCGCGGCGACGGCCGCGTTGAGTGAACCGACCCGGCCGCTCATGGGAATGGCGACGGAGACGTCGCACCGCGACAACAATTCGGGACCAACGCCGCGTCCCTCGTTCCCGATGATCATCACGGTCGGCCGCGTGAAGTCGGCTTGAAACAGCGGTGTCTCTCCCTTTTCGGAAGCGGCGACGATCTGAAACCCGCGTGCGCTCCACTGGTCGACTGCGCCGGGCAGATCGTCTGTCTGCGCGATCGGCAGATGATTGACCGCCCCTGCCGAACTGCGGGCCACCTGGCTGTTGATCTCCGCCTGCTCGCGATCGCCGATCAGGATGCCGTCCACACCGAGCGTCGAGGCGGAGCGAACGATGGCTCCAAAGTTGAACGGATCCTGCAACCGATCCAAGAGAGCCACC
>JANMLE010001742.1:0-1026 GCA_031372385.1 Planctomycetota bacterium
CAGGAATCCGCGTCGCTGGCCGGAACCGTGCATGACCAATCGCGACACCTCGCGCGGCCAGTCCGCTTCGGCTGTCGCGACAACTTCGTTCGCGCGAGTGATTGCCGCCGGCTCTGCATCGGGTACGGCCGCCTCAACGTCTCGCTCCGCCTGAACCGATTCCGGCAGGTCGACAGCTTGCTTCAACATCGCTCGGGACAGGTTGCGGCACCAGAGAGCCGCATCGAAGCGGCGGCGTCGCAGCGCATGATCGGCGTACCGGCTGAGCGGATCGGTCTCGCGGCGCGCGACGGATTGAATCAAATTCGGCGGAAAGTACTCGTTCGGTTGATACGTGCTCAGTTGACCCGGCAACTCCGTCGACGCGAAGAAATGTTGCAGGGTGACGAACCGTCCCAAAACGGGAGCATACTTTTGCGACCGGCGCAGATCCTCGTACCACGGGGCCGTGACGTCCGGCCAGCGGGCGAAGATCAATCCCGCCACCTGATCATGGTCCATCGACTCGGCCATTCGCACCGGAAACCGCAGGTAACTCGACGGGCTGTCTGCGGCGAGCGGAATGCGGCTGAGCGCATCGATGATCGTTTCATCGCTGCCGCGCCACCGGAGCTTCGTGTACTCGTGATCCGGATAGATGCCGTCGTCTAAGACCACATGCAGGGCGGCCTTGAATCCAAGCTTGACCAGCAACTGGGGCAACGGAGGCGTGAGTCCAAACTTGCGCCGACCCCACACCACTGGTGAGTGGCCAATCATGTCCATCCAGTGCTGGCGTCCAAGCGAGAACTGATGGAGCACCGATTCGAGCGGCAGCAGCGGCAGCGGTGTCTCGCGCTCTTCGCCGCCGACGAGACAGACGCGCTGGGCATGGCAGGCGGCCACCAGCGCGTCGCGCACGGCCGGGGACTTCTTAATCAGGGCTTCCATATCCACGGCGGATGCCAACAGGCTCATCGGGACGTCCCGTCCCAATTCCTCGATCAATTTGTCGGTGGCCAGATCGTTGAAGGTCAGGCAGAGATC
>JANMLE010001799.1:0-13059 GCA_031372385.1 Planctomycetota bacterium
GTGAGTTGGAAACACCGGCGGCTAGCGCCCTGCCGCTCACAGAATCACCAGTGTCAATCCGGGAATTTGTTTCGAGCCAGTTCCTAAGAACAGTCCGGTGTCGTCAAGACATCACACCGGACGACGGCACACTCTGCGAAGTCACACAGCACGAAGACACAGCACGTTGCATTTAGGAAGGACAGCAGACCATGAAGGTTCTGGTCACGGGGGCGACAGGATTGCTCGGTTCGGCTCTGGTTCCGTTTCTCACCGCGGGGGGTCACGAGGTCTTTCGGTTGACGCGGTCGAACGCGGTCGAAGGGAACGACATCACCTGGAATCCCACCGCGGGTGAATTGCCAAGGGCGAGACTGGAGGGAATGGACGCGGTGATTCATCTGGCCGGTGAGAACATCGCCGCGACCCGGTGGAGCCCGGCAGTGAAGGAACGATTGCGACACAGCCGGGTCGACACGACGCGATTCCTGTGCGAGACGCTGGCCCGGTTGCAGCGTCCGCCGAAGACGCTGATCTGTGCTTCGGCGATCGGGTACTACGGAGATCGCGGCTCGGAGATCCTCACGGAGTCGGCAGCGCCCGGTACCGGGTTTCTGGCGGACATGTGCCGCGACTGGGAGGGGGCGTGTGATCCGGCGCGCCAGCAGGGGATGCGGGTCGTCAACCTGCGGATCGGCGTGGTGCTCAGTCCCAAGGGAGGCGGGCTCGCCAAGATGCTGACGCCGTTCCGTTTGGGACTGGGCGGCGTGATCGGCAGCGGCCGACAGTACTGGAGTTGGATTTCACTCGACGACATGGTGGGCGTGATTGGCCACTGTCTGACAGATCCGCGGTTCTCGGGGCCGGTGAACGCGACCGCTCCATCGCCGGTGACCAACCGGGACTTCACCAAGACACTGGGGACCGTTCTCGGACGCCCCACGCTGTTTCCGATGCCGGCGTTTGTCGCCAGGATCATGCTGGGCGAAATGGCCGACGACTTGCTGCTGGGCAGCGCCCGCGTGATGCCGAATCGGTTGAGTGAATCGAACTACTGGTTCCTGCACCCCACGCTGGAAGGGGCCTTGCGGCACCTGCTTGTTTCCCGTGCGGATTGAAGAGAGCCACCCCGGATTATTCACGGCGTCGTAGCTGAGTTCGCAAGAACTCAGGTCGTGGCCTGATGCTTCGCTGAATTCTTGCGAATTCAGCGACAAGAATTCAGCTACGAACAGCGCGGCAGTCCAGCCGCGATCATGAACGAGCTGTCAAACTCTAGTTGACCGTTCCCTTACGGTCGCGGCTCTTCAAGGGACATGAATCATCCGGGCTACGCTGGCGGGCCAACATCCAAGGCTGACAGGACGCGGGTGATTTCCAGTTCGAGCGTGGCCATCATCAGGGGCGAACCGTCGAGCGTCTCGGCACGCGCGAGGCTTTCCAGGGCGTGCGCCGCCTGCATGAGAGACTCGGCTCCGAAGTACGTGACCGATCCTTTCAGCGTGTGTGCCGAACGGCGCAGCAGTTTGTAGTCACTGGTCTCGATGGCGCGGCGGATGTCGGCGAGCAGCGTGGGGATTTGCTGTTTCAACAGATCCGAGAACTCGATCAGAATGTCTGTCCCGCCACCGAGACGGATTTGCGCGACCTTCCAGTCGATCGCCGGCACCGTACCACCCGCAGCCGGGGCCGTGTCACCCGGGGCCGGTTGAACCTCCACAACGGGCGGTGCGACGACAGCATCCCCGCCACTCTTCCCTAGAGCATCCGATGGAGGAACCGGGTCGCCTGTGGGGGGGATCCGCAGCCCGACATCGGTGGGCAGGCAGAGGGCGGGGAAACGTTCGACGGCGCGATACATCTCGGCCGGCGCGATGGGCTTCGAGACGTAGTCGTCCATGCCGGCGGCGAGGCAGCGGTCGCGGTCGCCCTTGAGGGCCTCGGCCGTCATCGCCACGATCGGAATGTGACCACCGGTTTGCCGCTCGCGTTTTCGAATCGCGGCGGTCGCCTCGTAGCCGTCCATGACGGGCATCTGCATGTCCATCAGGACGACGTCGAATTCCTGTTCGGCGAGCGTATTGACCGCCTCTTGTCCGTTGACCACCACGATGAATTGATGCCCGCGCGACCGCAGCAGACCGATGGCCACGCGGCGGTTGATCTCGTTGTCCTCGACCAGCAACACGCGGCGCGGCTGCGTGTGCGGGGCCGGCGCCGCAGTCGCCGTTGGTGTCGGCTGGACTTTCGTATACCGTCCGAATTGACGCAGCACCTCGTTGAGCAATTCCGAGGCGATAACCGGCTTGGTCATGAATCGGGCGATGCCATGTTCCCGGCTATGGTCCGCTTCGGCGGGTGACGAGCCCGACGAGATCATGATGATCGGGCATTGTCCACGGTTGAGGATTCCGCGCACGCTGTCCGCGAAGTGGAATCCGTCTTCACCCGGCATGTGATGGTCGAGCAGGATCAGTCGGATCGGATGCTGCGTCTCTTCCGCCTGTTGCAGGGCCTGTCGAGCGGCGGCGGCCGAGTCGGCCAGCACCGGCTGCATGTGCCAGTATTGCAGCATCTCGGAAAGGATGAAGCGGTTCGTGAAGTTGTCGTCGACGACCAGCACCGGCAAGCCGTTCAACGAATCGAGTTCCACCGGTTCGTGAAGATGCTGGTCGGCGGCGATGCCAAACTCGGCGGTGAAGTGGAATGTCGAGCCGCGTCCGGCTTCGCTTTCGACCCACACTCGGCCGTGCATCATCTCCACGAGCTGCCGCGAGATCGCCAAGCCCAGTCCCGTGCCGCCAAAGCGCCGGGTGGTCGAAGACTCGGCCTGCTCGAACGGACGGAAGATCTGGCCCTGTTTGTCAGCCGGGATTCCGATCCCCGTGTCGCTCACGGAAAAATGCAGCCGGACCATGTCGCTGGCAATCGACTCGGCGTTGATGTTCACGAAGATCTCGCCGACGGCGGTGAACTTCACGGCGTTCCCGATCAGATTCACCAGCACCTGTTGGATGCGGCCGGGATCGCCACGCAGATGGTCGGAAATTTCCGGCGCGATGCGGCAGGCAATTTCCAGCCCTTTCTCGGCCGCCCGCAGTGCCAGCATTTGCGACGCGCGGCCGACGCATTCCGAGAGGCGAAAGTCAACGCATTCCAGTTCCAGCTTGCCCGCTTCGATCTTGGAGAAATCGAGGATGTCGTTGAGCAGTCGCAGGAGAATATGGGCGGACTCTTCGACGGTGGCGAGGTAGTCGCGCTGATGCGGTCGCAACTCCGTCTGAGCGAGCAACTGGGCCATGCCGATGATGCCGTTCATGGGCGTGCGGATTTCGTGGCTCATGTTGGCCAGGAACGAGCTCTTGGCCCGATTGGCGGCCTCGGCGGTCTCCTTGGCCAACACCAGGTCCGCCTGGGAGTGTTTGAGTTCCGCCGCGCGCGCCTCCAGCGCGTCCAGCAATTGCCGTCGCTCGATGGCATAACGGATCGAACGCTCTAATCGCGAACCTTCCAACGCATCCTTGACCAGGTAGTCGGCGGCACCCGCCTTCATGGCTTGGACGTCGATGACGTGGTCCGCTTGTCCGGTCAACATGATGATCGGCACCCGACAGTTTTCGCCGATCACCTGCCGCAGCAGATCAAGTCCGTCCCGCGCCCCCAGCCGGTAATCGAGCAGACAGGCCTGATGCCGGTCCTGCCGCAGAGCCTCCACTCCCCCCTCGTACGTGCCCACCCAGTCCACGTCGTAGGCCGCTTGAGACTGGGACAACAGGCCGCGTGTGATGAGCAGCGCGTCCTCATCATCATCGATCAGCAGGATGCAGGGACGGGTTGTCATTCGCGTCGTGGTCCAAAACCGGTGTGTCTAAGAGGTTGTCCGAAGAGCCGCCGTTGCGAGGGGGTCGGGAGTCCTTTTTTATGCCGCAGGATGTCGCTCAAAATGGCTCAAATCGAGGCGTTGCGGCATGAAAAAGACTCCCGACCCCTTCGCGAATAGTCTCCAACTGGTGTGTCACTCGTCATTGGGTCGCGGCCTTACGATCGGCGCATCGATTACCGTCGTAGCATGGACGCCTCGTCCGTGCGGCCAATTCCACGGATG
The DNA here is from genome assembly GCA_031372385.1 of Planctomycetota bacterium. GTDB lineage: Bacteria > Planctomycetota > Planctomycetia > Planctomycetales > Planctomycetaceae > Schlesneria. The sequence goes on from JANMLE010001799.1 coordinate 4,085, forward strand.
GTCACGTTGTGCGGCGGCACGGACGAGGCGTCCGTGCTACGGTTCGTTCTCACCAAATCACGACAGTCATTCATGCGCCGTGCCTTGTTGTCCGTTCGGCAGTTTCACGATCTCGAACCAGTAGATGCTCAGGGTCTTCATGATCTCCGCCAAGCCTTGGAATGTGACCGGCTTGGTGATGTACGAGTTCACGCCCAAGTCGTAGGCCCGAATGATGTCTTCCTCCGCCTTGGAGGTCGTCAGGATGACCACGGGAATCTTGTGGAGCACGGGATCGCTTTTGATTTCCGACAGCGCTTCGCGACCGTCCTTTCGGGGCATGTTCAAGTCGAGCAGGATCAAGCCGGGAGTGGGAGCCGAACCGGGGGCCGCGTACTTGCCGCGCCGGTGCAGATAGTCCATCAACTCCTCGCCGTCCTCCACGAAGCGGATGCCGTTCTTGAGGCGGTACTCGTGGAGCGCCTTTTCGGCCAGCAGGCGATCATCGGCATCGTCATCGGCCATCAGGATTTCGACCATCTCTTCAGACTGGTTCATCATTCGGTGCTCCTCGGGGCTGTTGCAGGGGAAGGGTCACGATGAACGTGGAACCTTGATCGGGAACGCTGCGGGCTGTGATCGTTCCGCCATGTCGTTCGACAATCTTGCGGCAAATGGCCAGCCCCATGCCAGTCCCCTCATACTCGCTCCGACCATGCAAACGCTCGAACGGGGCGAAAATCCGATCGACATACTTCTGCTCGAAACCGATGCCGTTGTCCTCGACGGTGATCTCGCAGAATTGTACCGCCTCGCCCTGTGAGAGGAACGCCTCGCTGTCTGGTTCCAGGACGCGGCTGCGGACGGTCACAACCGGCGGCTCGGTCTTGCGGCGGTACTTGAGCGCATTGCCGATCAGGTTTTGCAGCAGTTGCCGCATCTGCGTCGGCTCGGCGTCGAGCGTCGGCAGCGGCCCGAGTACAACCCGGCCGCCGGTGTCGTGAATCCGCGTTTCCAGGTCGTTCAGCACCAGTCGGGCGACATCGGACAAGTCCACCGGTACGAAGGGCTGGGCCTTGGTCGTGATCCGCGAGTAGTTCAACAGGTCGTTGATCAGCCCCTGCATGCGATTGGCCGCCCCCTGCATGCGCTGCAGATAGTCGCATCCCTCGTTTCCCAGCGTGGCGCGGAATTGGTTGGCCAGCATGTCTCCGAAGGCTTGGACCTTGCGCAACGGCTCCTGCAGGTCGTGCGAGGCGATGAAGGCGAACTGTTCCAGTTCAATGTTGGAACGGGTCAGTTCCTCGGTCCGGGACTTCAGCGTCCTGGTCCGCTGCTCGACGGTCTCTTCCAGGCGGAACCGATGGATGCGCAGTTCGGTGTCGCGCTGCTGGATCTCGGCGAGCATCGCATTGAAGCCGTCGCACAGAACGCCCAACTCGTCGTTGCCGGACTTGCTCGCCCGCAGCGAGTAATCATGGTTGTTGGACACGCGCGTGGCCACGTCCGCCAGACGAAGGATCGGATTGGAGATGGCGCGTTGGAGGACGATCGATAACAGCACGGCGAACAACAGCGCCGCGGCGAACGCCGCAGCCATGATGGAGACCTTGACGCGGATCAACGAATTGAGCAGATCGAGCGAGACCCGCAAATAGATTCTCCCAACGACCCGGCCGTCGCCCAGCTTCACCTCTTGCACCACGTCCAAGAAGCCGTCGGCCGTGTAGACAGGCCCCAATTGAACTGAGGGTGCCAACGCCCCTTCGGTCAGTTTCGAGGCCCGGTACTGGGCGATTTCCCGGCCCTCCAAATCGTACAGCGCCGCAAACAAGACGTTCCGGTCGACGGAAAGATCGGACACCACCACTTGCGCACCGCTCGGATCGATGTCGGCAATGGAGAGAGCGGCAGCGCTGTTGGCCGCCACCACGCTCGCCAACGTCGAGAAGCGGTCAGCCAGCCTCGTGCGAAGGGAATGCACGTCGGTGACCAGCGTCGCCGCGGTGAACGCCGACAATACGACGGTCACAATTCCCACCAGCAGCAGGGTCAGCTTGTAGCGAATCGACAGGTGACGAAACATGGTCCGGCCCCGCTCGCAGGTTTCAATTCTTATCGCGAATGATATCCACAAGCTTGAGTCGCAGCAGGTCCGGCGCGAGCTTTAAGCCGGCGCGGGTGGCGGCGTCGGGATTGATCTCCAACCGAATCAGGTTTGTGGTGCGGTCAAACAACATGTTGGCTGTCGCCCCCTGCCGGGCGAAGCCCAGTGATTGACCGATCAACAGGACCGGCTTCCCGTCCGTCAGCCTTCGGGCCGCGTCGAGACGCTCGACCAGGTTGCGTTCGATGCTCTTCTCACTGGGTGCGTCGGACACGAACAAGATGTGACACGGCTGATAGTCTTTCGCCGAATCAAACCGCCGGACGACGATCTGGCGACCCTTGGCGCGCTCTGCCGCGACAGTCCGATCCAACTGGTTGACGCCCCCTTCAACGAAGGGGTCTTGACCGAGCACGCCGATGTTCAGGGGACGCGTGCTGTTGGGAGCCACGTTGTCGGGCCAAGTCACAAACTTGCCCAGCAGACTGATGACACCTGCCTTGATCTCGTACTCGCGGCTGATGACCACTTCCTGCGCCGCGGCCGGGAATGACAACAGGCCGAGCAGGAGACACGCGACCGTAAACAATTGCGGAACGACATGGCGCGGAATTCTACGGTGGGGAGTTCTCATGGCACCGCCGCTGGAAGCCTGCAAGGGACGTCGACTGAGATGGCCGTCGCCGCTTCCTGCGTGCAAATCGGTGACATCCATTGCCAACCTTCGCGGAGATGACGGACCAAACAACACAGTAAAAATCCTTTGAGGCAATCACAAGCAGGTCTGCGGTGTCGACTGATGACGGCAATCGCAATTGCCGCTGTAATCCCCGCATCTTGTCATGCGGTCACAATGTGACCCGATCCGCTAGTGGTCGAACAATCTTTGATTTGCCGGGTTCCTGTAGCACGGACGCCTCGTCCGTGCGTCCGTGCGTCCGTCGGTAGCAAAGGTTCCGCACGGACGAGGTGTCCGTGCTACGTGGCAAATGAAAGTTTTTCGACCGCTAGTGCCGCCAAGTGGCCATCGCATAGACCCCGCGCTGAAGCTCGATCAGCGGTGCGGACAGGAACTGGTTGCCCCCGAATTCCAAGTGGTGGCTGTCGAGCAGATTCTGACCGACGAGTGCCAGTTCCCAGGCGTCGTTCGGCCGCCAACCCAGTCGCGCATCCATCGAGATGTAACTCGGCACCTTGTTGGGCGGAGCCGAAGGGAAGCCGGACAGTTGTTCCACAAAGCGTCCCATCAGGTCAAACTCGACCGTCTTCGACAAATCCCACGACGATTGCAGGTAGACCTGATTCTGCGGGCTGTTTCCTTCGATCGCCCTCTCAGTGCCTGGCCTGATACCCGGATCGCTGTGGACCAGCATCTGCAAGAACGAGTAGTGTCCCTGGAGCCGCCACGTGTCGGAAAGCTTCCAATTCGCCGACAGCTCGACCCCGTACGTCTCCGCGCTCATGCCGTTGACTGTGTTCGCGGGAAAGATCAGCGTTCCTGGAGGCCCCGCCACCGGTGAAGGAGTCGCACCCCGGAACACAATGAGATTGTTGTAAACGTTATAGAACAGCGCGGTGTCAAAGGAGAACGCGTCGGTCGGTTGGGCGCGATAACCCAACTCATAGGCCATGAGATCTTCGGCGTTCAGGTTCGAGCTGCCCCGGGTTTGGTTGAACGTACCCGGCACCGTGCGTGGGAACGCCCCTGTGATGACGATGGCATCATTTTGAATGGAGGGAGTTCGGATGGCCCGTGAGACGGCACCCCAGGCGGACTGCCGCTCCGTGGGGGTCCAGAGCAATCGCCCCGTGGGCTGGTACTGAAACCCGGCCAGAGTGTTGTTTTCAAACTTCGACCCGGCGGTGAAATAGATCTGGTCCTCGACGAGCGTGAACTCATCCTGCAGGAACGCCGCGTAGCGGTACAGGGTGCGGTCGATGGGATTCGAAGCCGCGCTGTTGACGGGAGTCCCAGTCGTACCGAGGGCGAAACCATTGCCGCCGAAGAAGGAGTCCACGGCTCGGTAGCCCAGACCATAAATGAACTTCTGCCGATTCCCCAAGGGAAACTGTTGTTGGAAGTCCAGATCCAGCGTGTCAGCTCGGATTTGAAAGTAGTCGTTCGTGGAGATCCGGCCGAAGTGGTCCCAATAGAACTGCAGCGCCCAATTCGAATTCTTCCCCACCTCGTGCTGCCAGCGCGCGAGCACGTCGCCCCCCGTCGAGATCTCGTTCTCATCGTTCTGGAGAACGAACAACGGCGGAGTTGTGGTTGGCCGGAAATCTCCCCGACCGCTCTCCACTTGGAAGAGGTCGCCTTGCAGCACGAAGGTGTCGGCCTCCGTCGCGGCCCAGTCGACCCGAAACCCACCCCGTCCCGATCGCCAGTCATCTTTGGCCTGATTGTAGGGAAGGGCACCGGGAGGTGCCTGGAGTTGCGAGGCGCCGCTGGGCAAGAACGCCCGGTCACGATCAGTCCATTTGCCGTAGACGCGATAGTGCAGGTTGTCGTCGTCGTTGACGCCCCCGTAACGAAGGCTGGCGATCCCTTTGTCCTCGCTGCCGCCACCGGCGGAGACCATGAGGCCCTGCGTGTCCTTGGAATTCTTGGTGATGATGTTGATGACGCCGTTGACCGCGTTGGAACCCCACACGGTCGCACCCGGACCGCGGATCACTTCAATGCGTTCGATGTCCTGCAACGGATAGTCGACAGTGTCCCAGTAGACGCCATTGAAGATCGGGTTGTAGATCACCCGCCCGTCGACTTGCACCAACAGATTGCTGGCGAAACGATTGTTGAAACCCCGCGTGCTGATCGCCCACTTGTTCGCATCGATGCGGGCCACGTACACGCCGGGGGCCATGCGCAGCGCCTCGGGAATCGACGTGGCTCCGTTGCGGCGGATCATGTCGTTGGTGATGACGAACACCGCCGCGGGCGACTTGCCCACCGTGCTCTCTTGACGACTGACCGAATTCACCACTTGCGACAACGCGGGAACCTGTACCGGCCGCGACAGCAACTGCTCCAGTTCGGAGATGGCCGGCGGTTCCGCCGGCGGTTTTTCCTGTGCGGCCGGTGCGGTGGCTTCCTGCGCCGAAGCTCTCAGCCCTCCCCACGCCATCATGCTGGCCAGGCAGGTGAGTCGGGCGAACTTACCGAATTTAAGGGGAGTAACCATGTGTCTGTCCGCAACGGTCGTGAGGATTGTTTCGGCTTTGACAGCCATCGGACAGCTCGCTGTCCGATCTTGATGCCTGTTTGCCGGAACCGGCCACTGGCATCAGAAACGACAGCGATCCTCACGGTTCGGCAAATTGCGGTGACGGTTCCATCGCCGGGGAGGGGAACATCGGAACCATGCTCAGAGTTCGGCTTCGCGAAACCGGCAACTCATGCCGACCAGCGGTTCGGATCAGTCCACCCCGTCACTCACACTGCGGCAATCAACTTGCGGCGTCCTCGCGACGCAGCGAGTCCGCTCTGACGAACCAGCGGTAATTCACGCAGGCGAGCCGCCGATCTATTTTCAAACAACGCAGCCGGGGTGCAGAACAGCAATTCCGCAGCAAGGGGTCAGGCACCGGACAAATGTTGTTCTGCACCCAACGCAGCCAAGCCGACGGACTCGCTCGGCTTCGCGGCATGTCTCAGTGAGTCGGTTCCCGTGGCCGCGATGGGTTCGTCGAAACACGATCGCCATCTTGGTTGAGACTTGGAAACGAAGCGCATTCCCGTATCCTGTTTCCGGCCAACGCAAATCGGACTTCCAAGACGAGCGTCGCTCACTTGGAAGTCGCAACGGAGACGCTGATGAAGATTCTGCTCGTCGAGGACAATCCGGCTGACCGCATGTTTGTCACGCATTCGCTGCAACAGGTGGAAGGCTTCAACTACGAATTGGTGCTGTGTGAATCGCTGGCGGAAGCGATGGCAGTGCTCGCCGCATCGCGCTTCGACGTCATCCTGCTGGACCTGTGGCTGCCGGATTGCGAGGGCTTGGAAACCTGCAACCGCCTGGTCACTTCCGTCCGGAATACCCCGGTGGTGGTGATGACGGGCACCAATGACCGGGCCTTGGCAACGGATGCGATCCGCTGTGGTGCCCAGGACTATCTCGTTAAGGGAGCCTTCCCCGGTTCCGCCATCGCCCGCGTGCTGCAATATGCCATCGACCGGTATCACTTCCAGCGCGAACTCGTTCATCATGGCAATCAATTGCGCGAAGTGTGCAGCCATGTGCCGGCGATCATCTGGACGACCGACTGTCAGTTGAAAATCACCAGCGCACTGGGAGCCGGCTTGCAACTGATGAGCCTCAATCCGCAGCAACTCGTCGGAAGCACTCTGCAAGAGTACCTCCAAAGTGTCGGTCAGGCGGACGGCGTTGTCGACGCCCATCGGCGCGCTTTGGCGGGAGATTCCGCCGCGTTGGAAGCGGAATGGCTCGGACGGATTTTTGAAATCAAAATTGATCCGCTTCACACACCCGAATTGGAAATCTCGGGGACGATCGGTGTGGGACTGGATGTGACGGAACGCCGCACCCTGGATCGCGAGATCAACTTCGCCCGGTTGGTCCAAGAGGCTCTGCTGCCGGCCTCGCATCCGCGATTGCCTGGGTTCGAGATCTTTGGCGGGTCGTATCCGGCCCGGCAGACCTGTGGGGATTGGTTTGACTACCTGATGTTTCCCGATGGTTCTCTGGGTCTCGTCGTGGGTGACGTCAGCGGCAAGGGGTTTGGTCCCGCCATCCTCAGCGCCACGATGGCGGCCTATTTGGAAGTGCTCGCCGAAACCCACTCGGAAGTGCCGGAGATCTTGAGATTCTGCAACCGCTTGGTTTGCCGGCGGGCTCTCGAAGGTCAATTCGCGATCCTCACGCTGGCGCGGTTGCAACCGGGCGTGCGCAATCTGACGTTTTGTGGAGCCGGTGACGGAATGCTGATCGTCGGTCGCGACGGAAAGTTGAAACGCCGGGTTCCGTCCAACGGCCTGCCGATCGGACTCGTCGATGAGACTGGTTACAAGACCGCCGCTCAGGTTTCGCTGGAACCCGGTGACATCCTGCTGATGTTGACTGACGGGTTCCGCGAAGCCTTCGATCCCAAACACCAGATGTTCGGCGAGTCGCGCATCGTCGAGACCGTCGCCGCCCACGCACACGCCTCTGCCAGCGACATCTTCAAAGCGCTGTGGCGGGCGGCCCGCAAGTTCACCGACGCCGGGGGCCAGCAGGATGACATGACCGGCATCGTCGTCAAGGTGCTCGATGTGTGATGTCGTTTCCGGTGCGTCGGGCGAGTTCCTATCGCATTCAATCGTGAATCCCCTCGCGCCTTGCGGAATTGAGGCTGTGCAGAACAGCAGTTTCGCGGCAAGGGGTCAGGCACCGGATGAATGTTGTTCTGCACCACATTGAGCCTGTCTGGGAGAGTTGCCGATTCAGCCCCCTCGTTCCTGTGGATCCTGAATCTGCCGATGAATCAGACTGGTGACGTTTCCGACAAAAGTCGTGGAGCACGTTTTCAACGTGCTCAAATCGCCGGGAAACAGGCACGTTGAAAACGTGCCCCACGTCCTTTTTAGACTTTTGTCGGAAACGTCATGCTTCAATGACGTTTGGGAGTGCTCCGGCTGGACGGAGCTTTGGAATGCGGCTTGGCCGCTTGCTTTGGAACCTTCGAAAGCTCCCCTTGCGAGCTCACGACCAAAGGGCTGCGCCGCGATCCACAATTCCAAAGCTCCGTCGAGCCGGAGCACTCCCAAAGTTGACGCGCGGCGGCCAGTCGTCGCTCGTCTTTAGAAATCGCAGATGACGCTGCCATCGTCGATGCGCGACAGTTCGCGGTACGTCGCGGCGGAGACCTTGGTGGAGAGGAAGCGGACCGACCCGTCACCGAGCAGGAAGTTGGCGCCGCCGTAGTGGAGGCTGCCGAAGCCGGTGGTCTGTGACCGTTGGGCGGCACCCGCGTTGATTCGCAGGCTGGCGTCACCCAGGGCCATCGCGAGACCCGCGGCCGAAGAACAATCGGGGACGCCGACCCATGTTCCGTGACCGAGCGTGCCGGCAATCGTGTCGGCCGGCGCGTAGCGTTCGCCGACCACGATGACGTTCGACGTGCCGTCGGTCATGTTCCGCATTCCGACATGACTGTTCTGGCCGAACGTGCCATGAAAGTTGTGCTGGTCGCAGTAGCGATGAGCCAGCGAGAACTTGGTGCCGGAATTGCCGAGGCTCCCCGCATTGCGATAGAAACCCGGCGACATCGGTTCGCCGCTCGCTCCGGCGTAGATGCCGCCCAGATCCCCGCCGAGATAACCGACCATGCCGAAGTAGTTCGTACGGCCAAAGTGGGCGGGGACATCGAGCGTCCCCGGAGTGACGACTCCCCCGACAACGTTGGTGGTGGAGACCGTCACGTGGGCGATCCGGGCCGACGAACCTCCATCGGACGGACAGCGCAGTCCATGAATGTCATCACGAAAACGAAGATGGCTCGGGCTGGTTTGCAACCCGCCGCTGAAGGCGGCGGAGATTTCCACATAGCGAGGCGATGCGTCGAGATACAGGGCGAGAAACAATTGCCAGCCCCAGCCGTGATAGACGCCGTCGGGATCGAGGACGTAGCCGGGTGGAAACGTGTTCGTGAAGTTGGTGTGGTAGGTGTGCAGCGCGACACCGAGTTGCTTGAGGTTGTTCTGGCACTGACTCCGCCGAGCCTGCTCCCGCGTCCGCACGATCGCCGGGACCACGAGCACCAGCAGCAACACCACGATCGCCAATTGAACGAGCACTTCGATCAACGTCAGGCCGTTTCGACGCACGGCGACAGAATGGCTCGGCATGGGAGGGCTCCAAAATGCGCGATGACGACGCCAGCG
>JANMLE010001802.1:0-4269 GCA_031372385.1 Planctomycetota bacterium
TGCTGGCGTCGGACATCGATGAAGCGACCGCGATCAAGTACATCGACCGCTTTCTGATGTTCTACATCCAGACCGCCGACCGCCTCACGCGAACTTCCGTCTGGCTGGAGAAGATGGAGGGGGGCATCGAGCGTCTGCGCGACGTGGTCGTCCACGACAAGCTCGGCATCTGCGAAGACCTCGAACGTCAGATGCAGTTCTGCGTCGATTCGTACAAGTGCGAATGGACCGAAGTCGTCAACGATCCCGAACGCCGCCGCCTGTTCAAACAGTTCGTCAACACCGACGAGACCGAGCCGACGATCGAGGTCGTGAGTGAACGGGGCCAATCTCATCCCGCGCCGTGGAACAATTTCGTACCGCTCAGTGCGCTGACGAACAGCGCTGCGGGATCTCTTGTCCCCTCGCCCCCGTCTTCGGGGGAGAGGGCTAGGGTGAGGGGGCCGGGTGGTGATGACGCTCTCCACGAAGAAGCCGCTTCTTCTTCCGGCAGTTTGCTCTCGACTCTCAGCTCAACGCCAGAAGACCCCCTCACCCTAACCCTCTCCCCCCAAGGCGGGGGCGAGGGGACAGGAAAAGAATCACCACCGCCAAGCTGGACGCGCGTCGGCAAGATCTGGGACTTCCCCGTCGAGGGGGGCGCGACGATCAAGCACGGTTACGCGCAGATCGCGGTCTTCAACTTCGCCAGCCGCGGCGAGTGGTATGCTTCCGACAACATGTGCCCGCACAAGCAGGAGTTCGTCCTGTCACGCGGAATCATCGGCGACACCAACGGCACTCCGAAGGTCGCCTGCCCGATCCACAAGAAGACGTTCTCGCTGCAAGACGGCCGGGGCCTGAACGATCCCGATTACTCGATCCGCACGTATCCGGTGAAGGTCGAAGGAGACGACGTGCTGTTGCTGCTGCCACCCGCCGAACAACTGGCCACGGTCCCCGCAATCGAACAACGCAAATGTGGAGGCTCGTGCGTCGCGTGTGCTCCTGTTTGAAAGTGGATGGTGGGTAGTGGGTAGTGGATAGCCAGAGAAGATCTTTCTCGAAACGGTTCCTCTCCACGTCTCCACCCGCAATTCTTTCTTTCTATCCACTACCCACCATCCACTATCCACTTCCCCCCCCATGACCACCGTGCTCAACCAACCGCCGCAGCCTGTCGAACAAACGGTCAGTCCCATGCCGTCGTTTCTTCAGGAACTGTTGGCCGAGCAGCAGGATCTGACGGCGGTCGAACGGTTCTCACAGTTTCATGGGAACGCGACGCAGCCGTTGCAGGCGCGTTACTACTCGTCGCTGATGCCGGTCTCCCCGCCCGGTCCCGGTGAGCAATACGCCTTCGAAGTGGATCTCGACCGGTGCAGCGGCTGCAAGGCGTGCGTCACCGCCTGCCATTCGCTCAACGGACTCGATGACGACGAGACTTGGCGCGACGTCGGCTTGTTGCATGGCGGTTCGACGACGCTGCCGGTGCTGCAGCACGTCACCACCGCGTGTCATCATTGCCTCGACCCGGCCTGCATGAACGTCTGCCCGACGCGCGCCTACGAGAAGGACGCCGTCACCGGAATCGTCAAACATCTCGACGACCAGTGCTTCGGCTGCCAGTACTGCATCCTGGCCTGTCCCTACGAGGTGCCGAAGTACAGCGCCAAGCGAGGCATCGTCCGCAAGTGCGACATGTGCAGCCAGCGCCTGGCGGTGGGTGAGGCTCCCGCGTGCGTGCAGGCTTGTCCGCACGAGGCGATCCGGATCGCGACCGTCAAGAAGGCGGACGTGGCCGCCGACTGCGAATCGAACCCGTTTCTGCCGGGAGCGCCCGACCCGCAATACACACAACCGACAACGAACTACAAGTCGTCGCGGCCCTTCCCCCGCAACCTGCTGCCGGCCGACTACCACGCCGTGCAGGCCGAGCACGCGCACGCTCCGCTGATCGTCATGCTGGTGCTGACCCAACTGTCGGTCGGAGCGTTTCTCGTCGGACAGGTCTTGCAATGGAATCTGCGCGGGTCCGAAGTGCTGTCGCAGATCCTCCCCCTGCACGCGGCGAGTGCGCTGGCGTTCGGGTTGCTCGCGCTGGCGGCGAGCACCATGCATCTGGGCCGGCCGTGGCTGGCCTATCGCGCGTTGCTCGGTTTGCGGCGCAGTTGGCTGAGCCGCGAAATCGTGTCGTTTGGTCTGTTCGCGGCACTGGCGGCGGTCGACGCGCTGGTCTTGTGGATGTGGCCGGAAGAGGCGGCGGCATGGACCAGCCTGCTGGGGGCGGCCGTCGTCGCCGCGGGAACCGCCGGTGTCTTTTGCTCGATCATGATCTATCACTGCACGCGACGCCCGTTCTGGGGGGGATCGAGCACGTTCACGAAGTTCACACTCACAACACTGTGGCTCGGTCTGGCTTCCGTGTTGACCGTCTCCGTCGTGGCCGCGGGACTCGATGCGTCACTGAGCGTGCGCGAATTGATGTCGGCGTACGGCACCCGGCTCTGTCAGGCGATGATGATCGTCGCGGGGGTGAAGCTGTTGCACGAGGCGGCGTTGTTCGGGCATCTGGCCAGCAAACAGTCCACACCGCTGAATCGCTCTGCACGGCTGATGACCGGCGAACTGGCGGCCTGGGTGCGTGTTCGGTTCGCCTGCGGAATCCTCGGGGGAATCGTTCTTCCCGCCGTCCTATTGAACCAGTTGGCATCAAACACGGCGGGGATCACCGGCCCGGCCATCGCAGCGTTGTGCGCCGCATCATTCTGGTTTTCGGTGATCGGCGAGCTGCTGGAACGGACTCTGTTCTTTACGGCCGCCGTGGCACCGCGCATGCCGGGAGCGCTGAAGACGTGATGCGAAAGGCAGGGGGAACCACGAAATACGCGAAAAGCACGAAAGAAGAGAAGAGAATGGAAGAGTAAACAAAGTCGACAAGAGTCAGAACTGCGGTCTTCCTGCTTCTCCTTTCCTCTCCACTTCTTCCTCCCGCCTTTTTTTCGTGCCTTTCGTGTATTTCGTGGTTCAACCCATCTTGGTTCAGGATCTAAAACGATGACCATCGCCGACCTCCTTGAAGACGTGATGAAAGCCAAGACAGGAACAGAACCACGAATCTCACGAATACTACGAATCTGAAGAGGGACGAAGAGTTGATTGACTTGTCGAGACGCCGCGTTCATTAGCCTCCCGCATTTTGCATTTCAGATTCGTGTTATTCGTGGTTCCCTCCTCTTCTCCCACGCCTTGTCTTCTTCCGTGTTTTCCGTGGTTCAGGATCTAAAACAATGACCATCGCCGACCTCCTTCATCAGCGCGACGGGGCTTACACGCGGGAGATGCTGCTCAGTCCCGGTGGGTTCGGGTTGGGGGTCGTTCCCGATCGGCAGACGCCGGACGCGACGACGCCGATGACGTGCGGCTTCTGTTCCACCGGGTGCAGTTTGAACATTCACCTGCACCGGGGCTCGGCCGTCGGGCTGACTCCGAACACCGACTATCCCGTCAACCTGGGGATGGCCTGCCCGAAGGGGTGGGAGGCGTTGAATGTGCTCCATTCATCCGACCGCGCCACCACGCCGCTACTGCGAAACGCCAAGGGGAAGATGGAGCCGGTGGATTGGGATGTCGCGATGCGCACGTTCTGCGCGCGGATCAAACATCTGCAAAGCGAATTCGGCCCCGAGTCCGTCGCGTGGCTGGGGACGGGACAGATCGCGACCGAGGAACTGGCGCTGCTGGGGTCGCTCGCGAAGTTCGGCATGGGGATGATCCACGGCGACGGCAACACGCGCCAGTGCATGGCCACGTCGGTCGTCGCGTACAAGCAGTCGTTCGGCTTCGACGCGCCGCCATACACCTACCAGGACTTCGAAGAGTCCGACTGCATCGTGCTGGTGGGGGCGAACCTGTGCATCGCGCATCCGATCCTGTGGGAACGGGTGATGCGCAACAAAAACAGTCCGGAGATCATCGTCGTCGATCCGCGCCGGACTGAAACCGCGATGAACGCAACCCAGCATCTGGCCATCCAACCGAAGAGCGACCTGGCCCTGTTCTACGGTCTGGCTCACATCCTGATCGAGAACGAATGGATCGACCGCGACTACATCGCGGCTCACACCGGCGGATTCGAGGAATTCGCCACGCATGTGAAGGGATTCACTCCGGCCGTCGTGGCGGAGAAGACCGGGATCTCGGTCGAGAGCCTGCATTATGTGGCCCGGACCATCCACGAGCGAAAGCGCGTTTCGTTCTGGTGGACGATGGGGATCAACCAGAGTTACG
>JANMLE010001853.1:0-1230 GCA_031372385.1 Planctomycetota bacterium
GTGCTACGGCTGATTCTCACCGTATCACGACAGTTATTGATGCGCCGGACCTAGGTCGGAGGCTTCGGTGGCCCCGCGTTTTTCCCGTCTGACTCGCCCGGCAACTGCGACAACCCGCACGCGTCGGAGTCAGCCAGCACAAGCTTGGGTGGCGTGCTCACCACACGCTGCTCGACTTGCTTGATGTGCTCCGCCGGGGGGATGTTCTCCGGCAATGTGCCGCCGATGCGTTGAATGGCGGCGCGAACTTCCTTGCCGACATCGTTGTGAGTCTGAATCGCCCGCTGCTCGCCGCGGATCTCATCGCGAGCCAGCTTCTCGCGCGTTTGAGTCATGCGGAACTGATTGGCCGCCAACTCGGTGGCGTCCATGCGGTCCATCAAGTTGTCCTGAGCGGGAATTCGCTTCCTCTGCCGGATGGCCTCGCTTCCCAACCCGCCGTACAAGCCCTTGTAACCGGCGTCATGAAAGATGCCGAAGTGCTGACTCTGGACGCCGGCTTGCCGGGCGGCTCCGGAGAGCATCTTGAACTCTTCCGAAGCCTGCCTGCGAAGCTCCAGCCGTTCGAGGTCGGCGACCTGCTGATCAGACAATTCCTGCCGCCGAGTTTGAATCGCAAAATACGTCTGCCCCAGCGCCACAATTTCCTTGCCGGGGTCGGCATTCTGAATGACGAGATAACAGCCGTAGCGCGACAGAAAGACCGTCTTAGAAGACCGCTGAGCACCGCTACCGATGTCAACCATTTCGGTGACGTCAACGAAATGGTCCTCGACCCGGTGCGCACTGTTGAAACAGGCCATCCGAGCCTTCTGCACGACCTGCTCGAAGTTGCGGTCATCGGAGTCCCCCAACACCCGCGCGAAATCCCGGCTCGACCAAAACTCATTCCCCGCCGCAGTCGTCCGCCGAATCGCCTCAACCGGCGATTGATGAGCGAGTGAACGATTGATGCGCGAGTGATTTGCCATCGGACAACCAAGACATCGAACGGGCAGACACGACACGAGCGATCAGGCGACGAACGCGGCCCCTAAATTTGCCTGCCCCCGTCGCTTGTGCCAGGGCGGGTTTCCCTTCATCGACGCGTGGCCCAGCCTTCGCCCCGGCACAAGCAACGGGGGCAGGCCATGAGGACATGAACGCTGTGCCGGGCGGACTCGGCTGACTCTTCTTTTGCGGCTCGGTTCACCCCCACGTGTGTGGGGACAACTGTCGACCACCGTGCCG
>JANMLE010001893.1:0-1344 GCA_031372385.1 Planctomycetota bacterium
CTTTGAAAGACGATCCGCGTCGAATGCTCGTTGACCAATCGCACTGTGTGCCATCTACTATGATATAGTACCACTTTATCAAATAACGACATGTCGCAAGACGTTTTGTTGGTGATGAAACGAGGCTGGCTAGACTGACAATCTAAACTCGCGGCGTAACGCTATTTATTCGCGTCTTTGTTCCGAAATACTCAATTACTCGGGGAATGTACTCTGCCAGTGTGTCTACATGCTGTTCCATTTCATCGCGAGTTGTGTCGGGGCGGGATGGCTGGGTCTGGAGCGCTTCGCGAAGACCCGGTGCTTTAAGGAATTCGACCTACGCGGGCGATTCCGCTGACGGATCGGGGTCGGCGATGCCTAGGACTTCCATCCGGCGGTAGAGCCTCGGGCGGGTGATTCCCAGCAGTTCGGCGGCGCGGGCTTTGTTGTTGCGGGATTCGGCCAGCGCCCGTTCGATCTGTTCGCGTTCCACCTGTTCGAGCAACCGGTCCAGCGGGACGATCGGTGGTCGTTGGGCCGGTTCCATCGTCTGGGCGGTGACGCCCGTGCGGAAGCGGAACGGCAGGTGTTCGGGCTTCACCAGCGGGTCCGGGCAGGCGGCGCGGGCTTCGACGATCACCTGCCGCAGTTCGGTGACGTTGCCCGGCCAGTTGTAGCGCCGGAACTGCCGCCACACGTCGTCGGACAGGCCACCCAGTTGCAGCGGGGCGTCCCGGTTCAGTTCTTCGATGAAGTGTTGAGCCAGCGGTTCGAGATCTTCCCGGCGCTCGCGCAGCGGTGGGATCTCGACCACCAGCGACGTCAGCGCGAAATACAATTCGCGAGAGAACACTTCGGCCTCGACCAACGGCTGGAGCGGCCGGAAACTTCCCGCCATGACTCGCACCGGATTCGTATCCGGGTCGGGTTTCAACCATTCGATCAAGGCGCGTTGAAAGTCGGCAGGGGCCGCGTCGATGTGCTCGAAATAGACGGCCCCGGTGCGCAGCGTGTCCGCGTGCTGGTCGTCGCGAATCCGCGACAGAGTCTGTTCCAGATCGAGGCTCGATGACCGGCAATCCAGCGGGACGAACGCCTTCTTCCCCTGCGGACTCTGGTAATGCAGCACTCGGGCCAGATGCTGTTTCCCGGTGCCGGTCTCGCCCACGAACAACACCGGCGACACCGACGACTGCGCCAGCTTGACCTGTTCGAACGCGCGGCGCATCGACAGGCTGCGTCCAATCAGAGTCCCGTCGCCATACCGACGCCGGACGGTCTGCCGCAGCACGGCCAGTTCCGCATGCAGGCGCTGAGCCGCGGGGACCGGCGCGGAACCGGGTGTTTCCGGCACCCCGGCGA
>JANMLE010001923.1:0-1219 GCA_031372385.1 Planctomycetota bacterium
GCCGGGCGGACATATCCATCCACCAGCGGTGCCAGAACAGCAGGCCGCCAAAAAAGACCGTGTATCCCAGCCAGGTCGGATTCATGTCCCACTCGATCAATCGATGAATGCCGAGCGACTTGAAGGCGGGTGAGTAGCTGATGGACGGCTTGGAGTACTCGACGAGCAGATACTGGTCGAGTCCAAAGGCGATCGCCCCCACGAGCACCCCGATCACCAGAAACGTCTTGCGCGGATTCTTTTCCAGCCAGGTGAATCTTCGGCGGAGTTGTCCTGTCATCAAGACCAGCCATGTCGCCGCCATGGACGTGGCCGTGAACAGGGTCAGAAACTCGGCGGACGGCGGTTGCGGAATTCGCTGAAAGAACTCGGTCGCCAGTAACGCTCCCACAGAGAACAGCGCGGCGCTCACGCTCCCCACCGTCAACGAGGCCACCGCATCACCCAGCACATGGTGCGACGTCGAAGAGCGCGACGTGGAGGCGTCGGTGCAGATCTGCACGTTGGACTGCGGATCGAGCGACACGTTGTTGGTGTCCATCCGCCAACCGTTTCGTCCGCGCAGGACCGACGTCGCGAGAACGGCGGCACCCATCAATCCAATCCCGGACAAGGATCGCCAAGTGCCCGGCGAAAACAACAACACGCCAACAATGGCCGCCGTCAGCAGCGGCCAATTCCATTGAGGGAGCAGCGGCGCGTGGCGAGCCGGTGCCACCGGTGACGGCTTCGCCTTGGGGCGCGGTGGTGGCGCGGCGGTGACGGGAATCGTCTTCGCTGGTCGCTTCTGTTCGGGGGGATATTGCTCCGGGGGATACTGCTCCGGGGGATACTGCGCGAAGGCGGAAGCGGCCTGGGCGGATGACTTGGTTGGCTCGGGGGGCAGACCGACCGCGGGCATCGAACGCGCCGTGTCTGCCTTCATGCCGACGCTGGCACCATTTGAAGGAGTCTCCGCCATCGGCATCCGGGGACTCGCCACAGCCGTGCCGGTTCCATTCGTTGCGTACACGGCGACACGACCCGATGCCGCCCCAGCACCAAGGGTGAGCGCACGGAGCGCGTCGCGGAACTCCTCGTCGAGCTGCATCACCGACGGAGTCCGCTGCTGCGGATCCTTGGCGAGAGCCCGCGCAACCACCGGTCGCAGCGATTCGGGAACATCCTTGAGATTGGCGGTCGCAGTCAGATGCTTCATCAGCACTTCGGCCGTCGACTC
>JANMLE010000513.1:0-4406 GCA_031372385.1 Planctomycetota bacterium
CTGGGCCTCGGCGGATCGGACGAGCGTCGAGAAGTGGGTCGCGACCGCTGATGTCCTGCGCAACAAGGTCTATGAGGAACTGATCGGCAAGCTCCCCGAGCCGACGATGCCGCTGAACCCGCGCACGCGGAAGGTGCTCGATGAGAAAGAGTACACCGGCTACGAAGTGGTCCTCGATGTCTACCCCGACGTGGTCGCCGCGGGCATCCTGCTGCTGCCGACCGATCTGAAGCCGGGTGAGAAACGGCCGGTCGTCGTCTGTCAGCACGGGCTCGAAGGTGTCCCGATGGACACGATCAGCGGTCCGCCAGCGGATGGCTACAAGTACTACAAGAGCTTCGCCGCCGAACTCGCCAAGCGCGGCTTCATCACCTACGCGCCGCAGAACCCGTATCGCGGCAAAGACCTCTTCCGCACGCTCCAGCGCAAGTCGAACCCGCTCGGCCGGTCGCTGTTCAGCTACATCATCCCGCAGCATCAAGTCACACTGAACTGGCTCGCGTCGCTGCCGCATGCCGATCCGAGCCGCCTAGCGTTCTATGGCCTCTCCTACGGCGGCAAGACAGCGATGCGAGTTCCCCCGATGCTCCCGCCGCGCGAGGGGAAGCCCGGTTACTGTCTCTCGATCTGCTCGGCCGACTACAACGAATGGGTCGCGAAGAACGCCTCGATCAGCGACCCGTACAGCTACGTCTTCACGAACGAGTACGAGATCTTCGAGTGGAACATGGGCCACGTCGCCAACTACGCCGAACTGTCGAACCTGATGACGCCGAGACCGTTCATGGTCGAACGCGGCCACGACGACGGCGTCGGCGAGGACGAGTGGGTCGCCTGGGAATACGCCAAAGTGCGAAGGCACTACAACAAGCTGGGCCTCGGCGACAAGACCGAAATCGAATTCTTCAACGGCCCGCACACCATCAACGGCAAGGCCACCTACGACTTTCTGCACCGGCACCTCAACTGGCCGAAGCGATAGATTGGGGGGCTCTCATGGCGATTGGCATCAGTCCCACAGTCGATTTTGCGTTCAAGCTGATGCTGGGGAGTCCCGAGCATTCCGGCGTGACGATCCATTTTCTCAACGCCATACTCGAAGGTCAGCCGAAGATCACTCAGGTGGAGATCCTGAACCCATTTCTTGGCAAGGAGACCGACACCGACAAGCTGTCGGTGCTCGACGTTCTCGCGACCGACGAACACGGTCGGTTGCTGAACATCGAAATGCAGACCTCCCTGCCGGCGGGGATGTCTCAGCGGTTGACGTACTACGCGTCGTCCCTGTACGTCCGCCAGTTGACCGAAGGCCAACATTACACGGCGCTTCGCCCGGCGATCAGCATCTGTGTCCTGACACAAGCCATGTTTCCGCAGATTCCACGCTTGCATCTCGACTTTCGTTTGCGGGAAGCGACAGGCCCGACGCTGACGGACGACCTGCAAATTCATCTCTTGGAATTGCCCAAGCTGCGGGTGACCGATCAGAATGTGTATCATGCGACGGTGACCGAACGCTGGGCCTATTTCCTGCGGAATGCCGAGCAACTGACCCCCAACGACATCACCCGATTGTTCCCCGACCAAGAAATCGCCGAAGCGGCAGGAGTCCTGGAAATGATCTCACAGACAACCGTGCAACAACTGCTGTACGACGCCCGCCTCAAGTTCCAACGCGACGAAGCCGGCAGATTGGAACAGGCCATTGCCGATGGACTTTCTGAAGGACGCCAGCAAGGGCTGGAAGCAGGCCGTCAGGAAGGCCGTCAGGAAGGCCGTCAGGAAGGAATCCAAAAAGGACTCCAGAAAGGAGCGTTGGTCGGCCGCATCACGCTGCTCCAACAACTTCTCGGCATCCCACAATCGACGCTGGAGGAATTGTCCGGTTCCGACGAGGCTCGTCTGAATGAGTTGGCGGAACAGTTGCAGCAACAGCTTCGGTCGCGCCCCCAGTGATCTTCTACGTTCCTCCAGCCTCCCGCCTCATCAAAGCGAACAGCCTCCACCGGGATTACTCCTAGTGGAGGCTGTTCTATCGAAACGGCTCGGCTCGTCACCGTCCGTGGGAGGCGTGGTCCCAAGTTGTCCGACGTGTCGTCGGTGTGCTGCATCAAATTGTCAGAAGGTCGATCAGAGGCCGTTCGATCCGCGGCGGTCGCGGATCAGGCCGCTTCGCCCAGCTCGTCGTCGTCTTCGTAGACCAGGTAGTAGATCTCGTTGGAGCAGCCTTCGAGAAGCGACTTGATCGTCTCACTGGCCACCGACTCACCGAGCAACTCCAAGGCTGCGACCACTCGGTCGACTTCTTCCGAGGCGATCTCTTCGTACTCACCGTCCTGCATGTCACTCACGTCATCAGCCTCCAATTCCTGCTGTCGGGGTTGGAAGGGAAACTCTTGCGGCACCGAGAGTATCGGCGACACCCCGGTCCCGCATGAACCTGAAGTGACGTCATTCCGCCGAGATCGATGGACCCCGGCGGCAAGGCAGGCATCTCAGGCAAGGTTCCTCTTACTTGCCACGCTTCACTTTGCGGGCCGGTTTCTTCCCGCCCGATTCACTCTGCGTTCCCTTGGCCGAACCAGATGTCTCGCTGGCGTCGGGGCCGGAACGCTTCTTGGCAGGCTTCTTTCCGCCGGAAAAAATCTGATCCCAGCCCGAGGCGAAGTTCTCGTTGGAGCCGGTGTGAACGGTGTAGCCTGTCATGCGGAATCCTTCTGTTGGCGGTTTGGATGTTCGTTCGAACGACCCCGTTCGTTCACGGACAATCTAACTCATGGACGAAGTCCCTTGCCAGAGGCGGACCGTTGTGGAAGTGCGACGCCCGCTGAATTGACGATGGCGAATCGGGCCACGTGTGGCTTATGATCAGCCGTGCCTTCGGGTGCCTCGGTCGGAGCCGTCAGTTTCCGATCTCCTTGATTCCATCCCAACCTTCGATTTCGTGTCCAGGATTCGCCCATGATCTGCATTTCAGTCACACCGGAATCCCGGCAGCTTGCCAAAGTCGACATCTACAACGCGGCCAATCAGTGCGATCTGGTCGAGCTTTGCCTGGATCGGCTGCACAAGGAGCCGGATGTCAAGGATATGATTTCCAGTTCGAAGAAGCCGGTCCTCGTCTCGTGCCGGCAGCCGGAAGAGGGCGGGCAGTTCGAGGGGACCGACGTCGAGCGGATGGGTCTGCTGCGGCAGGCCATTCTGGCGGAACCGGCCTATATCGAACTCGATCCGGTCACAGCGCAAAAGATTCCGCGGTTCGGCAAGACCCAGCGCGTGATCAGTTTCGCCAGCCAGACACGGCCGCTGGGAAACATCGAAGAATCGTTTGATGAAGCGGTGCGGTGCCGGGGCGACGTGATCAAGTTCACCTGGCCGACTGAGACTCTGGAGTCTGCGTGGCCGTTGTTGGCGGTGGTCAGTCAGAAGCGGGCGATGCCGGTGGTGGGACTGGGCCTGGGACGCAGCGGACTGACGTTCTCGCTGCTCGGTCGCAAGTACGGCTCACCTTGGATCTACGCGGCACTCGAAAAGGGGATGGAAGCCTTTCAGGGACAGCCGACCGTGGGCGAGTTGGACAACATCTACCGCTGGAGGCAGGTCGATCCGAAGACGCGCTTCATCGGGATCGCGGGTGCCGGAGTCGCCGAGGTGGCGACGTCGAAAATCCTGAATGCGGCGTTCGACACATTGAACATGAACATGCGTTGCCTGCCGCTCGACTTCAAATCGCTCGACCAGCTCCCCAAGATGCTCGACGTTTTGAAGATCCCCGCCGTCATCGCGACGCCCTCGGTGGGCCGGCGACTGATGGGTCTGGCGGCCAAGGGGGACGAGATCTCGACGCAGTCCCAAATGTGCGACGTCGTCATCAAGCAGGCGGACGGCTGGCAGGCTCACAACCTGATCTGGAAGCCGGCGCTGCGGGCCTTGGAAGCCGCGATTGGACGCAAGACCCCCGAAGACCGGCCGCTCGACCGCAAGAACGCGATGATCATCGGTTCCGGCGGACTGGCGATTTCGCTGGCTCACGGCGTCAAGAAGCGCAACGGTCTGGTGAGCATCGCGTCGGGCGACGAGGTGGAAGCGCAGAAGATCGCCCAGGTGGCGGACATTCGGTATGTCCCCTCCGCGAAGGTGTACGACACACTCGTGGATGTCGTGATCGTGACCGTGCCGAACATGGACTACGGCACCAAGAAAACGCCGATCAATCCGTCGATGTTTCGCGCGGGGATGACGGTGATGGACTTGAGCGAACTGCCGGACGACTCGCGGTTGAACGAAGAGGCGAAGATGCGCGGCTGCAAGGTCGTCGAGCCGTCCGAGGTGTTCGCCGACTACATCGGCGGCCTCTTCAAGTCGCTCACAGGACAGGATCTGCCCGCCGAAGCGTTTGCGGCGGG
>JANMLE010000011.1:0-2508 GCA_031372385.1 Planctomycetota bacterium
GGTCGTCGAGTAGCCGCGCGCGGAACAGATCCAGGCGACCTTGTGGTGAATCATTGTTTCGCTTCCCGACGAACCAGGAGGGCAGATAGGTGTGCAACACCTGCGTGATCCCCTCCTTACTCAATCTCAGCATGAGCGACAGAAAGTTGCCGGGCGGTCGTTCGTTGAGTGCCGTGAGCGCCTTTTCCAAGTACACGACGGCATCCCCCATGTCCCCCTTCTTGCGAGTGCTGCGGCCAAGCTTGCCGTCGATCCGAGCCAGCGTGAGGTTCTCCTTCACCAACGCACGCGCGGCCTGGAGTTGTTCGTTGGCGGCGTCGTATCTCCCCCGCAGGATGAGTACGTCGCCCAGCCCTTCCAAGATGCGAAAACGCAATGCCGGAGTTGATGCCACACTGCCCAGCAATGCGGTGCGATACTGTTGTTCGGCGACTTCCAGAGCATTCTGCTGCCGCGCCCGTTCGGCGGCGATCAGGGCGAAAGGCAACGCCCGGCCGTATTCACCAGCCGACGCGAAGAAGTACGACAGATCGAAGGCTCGCCGCCATTGCTGCCGTTCCAGTTGAAAGAACTCGGTCGGTTCTTCAAAGGCGGTCGCGCCTGCGAGATGGTCTGACACCTTCCCGACAGAGATGCCACTGAGTTGCAGGATCGTCTCGGCAAGGCTCAGGTTGTAACGGCTCTTGGTGGGCCGATCCAAATGATCGACGACCGACTCGCGGATGCGATCGTGATAGGCTTCGACGATTGTCGAATCGTTTTCTGATTCAGTCATGCGGATGAGGTTGCGGGTCCGAAGCTGCACGAGCAGGTTCTGTCCCTTGGCCCCCACGTCCAAAGCCTGATAGGCCTCGGCCACGACGAGGGGCCTCCCGGCGACAGCGATGAGTTCCAGCAGCCGGCGCGTTTCTTCGGGCAGGCGACCGACGCGGGTCCAGATGACTTCATCAAGCTCCAGTGTCTGGTCGGCAATTTCCGGAGCGTCTTGAACGTGCTGCACCAATTCCCACACGAAGAACGGCCAGCCACCGGACTCGCGGGCGATCTTGGCGGCGAACGTCAGGGAGTTTGGGTCGTCGCGTTTGAGCAGCATCAGCGCCAATCGAGTCGCGTCCTGCTCTTCGAGCGCTTCAACGGCGAGTTCTTGCCGGTGCGGATGAGTCTGCCCGGTGGTGTAGGCTGTCGCCATCGTCTTGAGGCACTGGCTCGTCTCGACGTTTTCACTGCGATAGGAACCGAGCAGCATGACTCGCGGCGATTGCGGCGGTCGCATGAGGTCTGCCAACAAAACCGCGCTATCGACATCTCCCCACTGCAAGTCATCGATATACAGCACCACCGGCTGGCGCGTGCCGAGCCATTTTAGAATTTCTCGCAGAGCGTTCATGGCTCGCTGGCGAAGCTCCTGCTGATCGACATTGTCGATGGCAGGCTTGCCCGCGTCGGTGGCACCGGGAATCTGACCCATGACGGGAAACAGGCGAACCAGTGGCAGGCTGTCTTCGGGAACAGCCTGACGGACAGTGTCTGCCGGTAGTTTGCCGAGGTATTCGGCCAACGAATCGATCAGGCTGTCGAGCGCCTTGAACGGGACCGACTCTTGTTCGTAGCAGCGACCCGTCAGAACAACCGCCTGCTGTTGACCTTTGATTCCCTCCAGAAAGGTCTGAATCAACACGCTCTTGCCCATGCCGGACTTGCCATGCACAAATACGCTGCGGGTGGAACCGGCGACGACTTTGTCAAAGGCATCGCGCAACGAGTCGAGATGTTTTTCTCGCCCCACCAATTCGGCAACCGGACCGGTTCGCTGGAGGGTTGTTTTCCCGCGCAACGACTCAGCGACATCGTCCGCGCCAATGCGATTCAGAATGTCGAACGCATTCGGGCGCAGCGCGGCGTTGCGATTGAGCAGCGCCATGCACAGATCATTGAGCTGCGACGGGACGGTCGGTTCCAGCTTGCACGGCTCAATTGGCTCCTGGCTCTGCTTCTTGAAGATGATTTGAAGCGGCTTCCCCTCGATGGGCAATCGCCCGGTCAGCAGCTCATACAGCATGACGCCGACGGCATACCAGTCGCTCGCGGGCGTCATCGGCTTGCACCCGGCCTGCTCGGGCGACATGTATTCGGGCGTCCCCTGAATGCCGCGCGGACGCCCTTCACCTTCGATCTCGGACGCCAATCCGAAATCGACCAGCACCACGCGGCCTTCCTTCGTGACGAGAATGTTCGAGGGCTTGATGTCACGATGCAACACGCCAGCCTCGTGCAACGCATGCAATCCCAACCCCAACTGTTTGATGGCGTCATACAGGCGGATCAGGATCGCCTGTGAGAGTCGCGGCCCGGGCGGCGGAGCTTCGGCGATGAGTCTTTGTGATTTGTCTCGACTCAGATTTTCAAATTCCGACCAGACATATTCGAGGAAATCAACCGCCTCAAGAATCTCCATCGTGAAGCACCACGCCTTGCCATCGGAGAGCAAGTCGTACGGTCCAGCGAGAT
>JANMLE010000077.1:0-1406 GCA_031372385.1 Planctomycetota bacterium
CCCCATTTTTCGGTGGGGCGCGGCGGGGCCCCCCCCCCCCCCCACCACCCCCCCCTCGTCGCGGGGCCCTCCCCCCCCGCCCGGCTCACCAAGATCGTCTCATCGACGACCGCGTGAGGTATCACCACAAGGGACCATCGCATGACGCTGCCCGACAGCATTCCGTATCGGCGCTTGTTTCCCTGGCTGCACCTGTTCCGGGCGGTCGGCATGGCTGTGTCGTTCCGGCAACTGGTCGTGGCGGCGGGAGCGGTCAGTGCGCTGTGGGTTGGTCAGTCGCTGCTGGAATGGCTCTCACCCGGCGTCCCTCCCCTGACGAGGATTGCCGATTGGAACATCGACCGCGACTCGGGGTGGTTGAGTCCCTCGCACGTCTCATGGCCGCTTCCTTTGACAGCCGACACCGTACATCCGTGGGCCGATGTGCTGCGATCGGCGGTGGCGGTGCTGGCACAGGGCGAGACGACGGCGGGACGACTGAAAGCGACCGGTTTCTGCGTCTGGTCAATCGCCGTGTGGTCGTTGTTCGGGTTGGTGATGTGCCGGTTGGCCGCGCGGCAGTTGACCGGCAACGAAGAGGGTTCCGTGCGGAAGGGGATTCAGTTTGGTCTGAGGCGGTGGACTCAAGCCGTCATCGCGCCGCTGCTTCCCACTGCGGCCGTTGTCGTGGTCATGGTTCCGGCTGTCATCGCGGCTTTTTCAGGGCGTCTCCCGTGGATCGGACCGGCTCTGGCGATGATCACCAGTCCGGTCGTGTTCGCGTGCAGCGTGGTCGGGGCCTGCCTGCTGATTGCGGTTCTGCTCGGTTGGCCGCTGATGGTGGCGGCGATTGCGACCGACGATTGCGACGGGTTTGGAGGTCTCAGCCGTTCGTACAGTCTGTGGACCGGCCGGCCGTGGTACTTCGCCTGGTGCTGGATCATGGCGGCTTGTTGCGGAACGGTGGCGATGTTCTTGGCGCACTGGCTGGCACACTGGACGCTCCATCTGTCGGGTCTGGCGATTCAACTCGGACTGGGTGAGTCGCCCTCAACGCCGTTCGCGCGTTCGACCATTGAATCCCTGGTCCTGCTCGGCCTGAAGACATACGCGCTGAGTTTCTTCTGGACCAGCGCGACGATCGTGTATGTGTTGCTGCGTCAAAGTGTTGACGGAATGCCGCTGGACAAGATGGCTCCGGATGACGACGAACGACCGCCGCGCGATCCACTGCCGGTGGTGGGGATGCCGGCAGTGCAGTAGCCGAACCGTGGGCGGTCTCCGTGGAGACTTTCATTTGCCCCGTAACACGGACGTCATTGATGCGCCGATCCTTATGGTCTGTGAATCTCTTGCTTCCGAGAGTTCCACAGGACTTCATCGGTTTTCATCTTTCTGCCTCTCTCTTTCTGTCTCACTGCTTTGCC
>JANMLE010000099.1:0-15559 GCA_031372385.1 Planctomycetota bacterium
GTAGTGGATCCGCGACAGACGACGCATCAGGTCGGTGACTTTCTGAGAAATGACTCCACAAAGAAACTCTTCCGTCTCCACCGTCAGGCCGCAGCGCAGGAACAGCGCGCGAAGTTCCGCATGCGTGTATCCCCAGCGGACGTGCCCGCCGTCTTCGGAGGCCGACAACGTTTCGCCGTACAGGTGCCGATAGTCGCGATAGGGTGTCGTGAGCAGCAGACGACCGCCGGGCTTGAGCAGTGCCGTCAGGTCGTGCAGCAGCTTGTGGTCGTTGACGATGTGTTCGATCGTTTCGAGGCAGATGATTTGGTCGAACGTCCCCAGCCCCTGTGAGAATTCGTCAAGTCGTCGCAGGTCGCCGGTCTTGAACTCGACGTGGCTGATGCGCAGCAGTTGGGCGCGTGTCGTGGCTTTCTGATTGTCGCGATCGCTGAACGACAAGCCGACCGCCCGATTGCCAATCCGCGCGGCATACAGCGTGAAGGCTCCGTTGCCGCAACCCGCGTCAAATGTCTGCTGCGGTCCCGGAGTCAGGTGCCGTTTCAGCCAGTGCCAGCGGTCGATGACCAGTGGATCGCCCTGCCAGATGAGGGCTCGCCAGCCGATCAACCGCACGAGTGCGTTGTCCATGTTCAGGGTCTGTTCCGTTCAGAATTGGATGGGAAGAGGCAAAAGGCCAACCACAGATTGCACAGATTTCGCAGATGTCACGGATGAAGAGGGAGGAGAGACGTGTTCTTGACCTTCGTCTGATCTGTGTCATCGGTGAAGTCTGTGTGATCCGTGGTTCCGAGTCTTACCCTTTGATTGCGGTGCGATGGACGCTGTGTTGGCCACCAATGGGGAGGCCATGAATCAACTGAGCAAGTCGGAACGAGTGAATCGAGGACATCCGCGATCTTGCGGAACTGCTGACCGGCATCGCAGAGTTGTCGGGCGCGGGCCGGACCGTTCGCACCCAGCCGACAGCGGAGATCGCGGTGCTCGATCAGCGTCCGCAGTGCCGAGGCCAACTGAACGGACTCTCCCGGCGGCGTCAGGATGCCACAGTCCTCATTCACCACCTCCAGGGCACCGCCGATCGACGTCGTGACGACCGGCAGTCGAGCGGCGAGTGCTTCGACGAAACAGAGACCGAACCCGTCGGGTTGTTCATTGGGCTGGCAGTACAGATCGGCCGCGTTCAGCAGCGTCGCGATGTCCGCCCGTTCGCCGAGGAAATGGACCCGGTCGGCGATCTTCAGAGTCTTCGTCGTCTGACGCAACTCTTCGAGATAGCTTCTCTGATCCGGGCGCTGAGCACCGCCGGCGATCCAGCAGACCCAGCCGGGAAGATGAGCGAGTTGCCCCAGTGCATCGAGCAGTCGGCGATGTCCTTTCAGTGGTTCGAGCCGACTCGCCTGCACGATCACCGTGGCGTCTTCCGGCGTCTTGAGATCCAGCCTGAGTTGCCGCCGCGCGCTCGTTTCGGTCGTCAGGAACGGGGCGAGAATCATCGGACAGTGAATCCACGTGGACCGCACGCCGGGATAAAGTTGGGCGACTGTTGCCTCCGTCGTTCGGCTGGTCGAGATCGCCAGATCGGGCACCGACTGTTTGGCCCAGCGCTGGTACCAGTGCCGGTTCTCGACGAAGGAATGATTCCAGAACACGACGGGCACTCCGCTGCGACGCGCGACCGGCCCGAAGATTGCCATTGGCCACTCGCAGTGCATGATCACGACGTCGAAAGACGTCTTACGCAGGCAGGCGGCCAGCCGCCCGCGCCCACGCCACACCGAAAGCGGATACCTCGCGCGAACCGCGCCGAGCCGGTGAACCGGCGCGTCACACGCTTCCAACTCGCGACTCAGCCGTCCCTCGAAGCAGAGCGCGAAGTGATGCTCCAGTTCGGGGACGAAGTCGCGGCAGCGAGCCAGCGTGACGAGAAAGTTCTCGACGCCGCCAAACATGTTCCCGCTGTAGACGTGCAAAACGCGCATCAGTGGTGTCGCAATACGAGAAGGATGTCGTACGAGGCTCGGCCGTAATCGCGGCCGATGTCGAAGTTGCCGAGTCGGCCCAGCCAACGACACAACGGATGGTTCGTCGAACCGGTCCGATAGAACGGCCAGCAGCAGACATCGGCCAGTGGCAGCAAGACCAGTCCGCCGCGCCGACATGTTTCCAATTCCCACCCGCTGCCGAGCAAGCTGAGCAATTCGTCGCGAGTGAAATGGTGATGCCAGACGACGCTTGCTCCGTTCGATTCATAGGCCGCGTCACGACGGCCGCGCCGCACGAGCCAGCGGTAAGGCCTCCGCAACCGAAACCGGAAGTTGTTCGGGTCGAGCCAGTCGAACCAGCCGCGGTGCGGAGTCCGCAGCACGAGCCGACCGCCCGGCCGTAGCACCCGCTGCATCTCTGCCAACGATCGCCACCGCAACTCGCTCGGAATATGTTCGAGCACTTCCACACACGTCACGCAATCGAAGCTCGCGTCGGCAAACGGCAGATCGTCCGCCGCCGACAACCGCAGATCCGCGTCGGGCAACCGTTGCCGGGCGACCCGCAGCGCGGACTCATTGATTTCCACTCCCGCCAACCGCTGCTCCGGAAAACAGACCCGGCAATACTCCAAGAAGTCGCCGACGTTGCAGCCCACGTCGAGCACCGATTCCGCCTCGTCCGGAATCCAGCGGATCGGGTGCATCAGGTTCTCGCGCGCTGTGCGCGCGTTCGCAACGACGCTGGTGTCGCTCACGTGTGCAGTTCTCATGGAGTTGATTGTGCTCGCCTAGTTTGCACACCGGGCGGTAGCTGATTTCGCAAGAGTTCAACGAGTCGATACGTCTGAAGTCTTGCGAAGTCCGCTACCCAGCGCGATGGATGGTTCGGCTGTCACGGGTGCCGACCCGTTCAGCACTCGTTGATACAGATCCAGCGATTGCTGAGCCATTTGCCGATGCCCGAAATGTTCTGCCGCGCGGTGTTGGGCGTGCTCGGACAAGCGTGTCCGCAGTTCGGTCTCTTCATAGAGTCGTCGCGCGGCGGCGGCGAGTTGTTCCGGTGAGTTCACCGACACTGTCAGCCCGGTTTCGTCGTGGCGGCTGACCCAGGGAACGCCCGAGTGTCGAATGTCGCAGTTGATCACCGGACAACCGCTCGCCATCGCCTCGACCTGTACGAGTCCAAACGCCTCACTGCGAATGTTGCTGGGGAACCACAAAGCCGTCGCCGCATGCAAGGCTCCCACCACCTGATCGTCCGTCGCCGGTCCCAGCCACACGATTCGATCGGAAACTCCGTGCTGTTCCGCCAGGTCACGCAACGAGCTTTCCAAGGGTCCGGTACCGATCACGATCCAGCGTCCCGGTACATGTCGTAATGCCCGCACGGCGGTTTCGAGTCCCTTGTAGTACACCAGCCGTCCAATGCTCAGCCACAGCGGTTCGCCGCCGTCACCACGCAGCCGATCCGCGAATCGCCGTGCCGCTTCCGACGGCTGTTGGAACGGAGTCAGATCGACGCCAAACGGCAGGACTTCGACGCGATCGGCATACCGGGACAGCAGGCTCGAACCACCCGCGTATTCGGGACTGGTGGCGATGATCGACGCTGCCTGCCGGAAGACGGCCACTTCAAACGGTCTCAGCCCCCAGCCCAGAATCTTTTGTCGCACGATGTCGCTGTGGTGAGTGATGACCAGCGGAACTCGAATTCGCAGGCTCGCGAGCGCCAGCAGCATCGTGGGATTTGGAACATGCAGATGCACGATGTCGTAACGCCCGTCGAGCAACTGTCTCAACTGCCGCCGCATTCCCGGACACACGTCCCACCGCGCCAGTGAGAACTTCCGTCCGATGCGAGTGACCCGGATGTCTCCATCCTGTTCTTCCGACGATTGCGAGGCAGCCAGCGGTCGCGACGTGACATCTCGGCCGTTTGCGTCCTGATGACTGATGCACACCACCCGCACCGACGCCCCTTCCGCCGCCTGGGCTTTCGCCAGCGTGCGGACATGCGTCTCAATGCCGCCCGTGACGGGAAAGTAGTACTTGCCGAGATGGCAGATTTGCATGGCAGTGAAGTGAGTGGTCAGTAATCAGTAACCAGTAACCAGTAACCAGTAACCAGTAACCAGTAACCAGTGGTCAGATAGGTCTGTCGCACGGTCCTCTTGGTCACTGCTCACTGGTTACTGGTTACTGGTTACTGGTTACTGGTAACTGGTCAACAGTCCGTGGCACTCGCGAGGTCTGATTGAGTGGCTTCAATCTGGCGTTCGACAAGTTCCAGGTCGGCATCGACCATCATGCGGATCAGTTCCTCGAAGCCGACTTCGGGTTGCCAGCCGAGTTCATCCCGCGCCTTGGAGGCATCGCCGCAGAGCGTGTGGACTTCCGCCGGACGGAAGAACGCCGGGTCGATCTCGACATGGTCCTGGGCATTCAGCCCCGCCTGTGCGAACGCGATCTCGACCACTTCCCGCACCGAATGCTTGATGCCCGTCGCAATCACGAAGTCGTCCGGCTCGTCCTGCTGGAGCATCAGCCACATGGCTCGAACGTAGTCGCCGGCGAAGCCCCAGTCCCGCAGTGCGTCCATGTTTCCGAGCGACAACTTCTCTTGCAGGCCGTGGCGGATCTTGGCGACCGAGTTCGTGATTTTGCGCGTGACGAACTCCAACCCGCGCCGCGGCGATTCGTGATTGAACAGGATGCCCGAGCAGGCAAACATCCCGTAACTTTCGCGGTAGTTCACGGTGATCCAGTGCGCGTAGACCTTCGACACCCCATACGGACTCCGCGGCCAAAAGGGGGTGTTTTCGTTCTGAGGTTCGCAACGCACGTGTCCGAACATTTCGCTGGTGCTGGCCTGGTAGAACCGAATGTCCGAATTGGTGAGGCGGATCGCTTCCAGCAGTCGCGTCGCGCCGAGTCCGGTGACTTCGCTGGTCAGAATGGGCTGCTCCCAACTCACCGGGACAAAGCTCTGCGCGGCCAGGTTGTAGACCTCGTCCGGCTGCACCCGCCTCAGCAGGTGTTCCAGCGAGGACTGGTCGAGCATGTCACCCTGATGAACCGTCACGCGATCGAGCAGGTGTTCGATCCGTTCGTAGTTCGTGGTGCTGCTGCGCCGGGCCATGCCGTGGACGATGTAGCCCCGCTCCAGCAGAAACTCGGCCAGATACGAACCATCCTGGCCGGTGATGCCCGTGATGAGTGCTCGCTTAGTCATGATGTCCTGTCAGTTGAGGTGTCGCCGGGGTCAGGTCGTTCAAAACCCCAGCAATGAACGCCACGCCGGACGATGTGGTTTCGGCCGAGTTGTCGCGATGGGTCGGCCCTGGAGAATCGCCAGGCCGTTGGTGCTGCACAGCCGGTCGGCGACGGTCACGTCGCACCATTCCACGATTCTCGCATAGGCTCCTGACATTCGCGGGACGCGGTGCCGCGGCGAGTGCGCGTCGGTCGCGACCAGATGTATCTGTCCGTGCCGCAGCCAGCCGCGCACGACTTTCTCCAACGCGGGGCTGCGGGTCTCGGTCAGTGTGCGGGCGTTGAGTTGCATCAGGAATCCCGATCGAATCAGCCGGTCGATGCGTTCCGGGGTTTGCAGCAAAGCGGTGTAACGTTCCGGATGAGCCAGAATCGGCCTCGTTCCGGCATCGATCAACTCACGGGCCAGGAACTCCAGTCCGTCGAACACCACACCACTCAGTTCGATCAGCAGATAGCGGTTGCCGGTTCCCAGGCCCGGCAACTCGTGGTCTTGCCATCGTTGGAGCAGATCATCCGAGACCATGACTTCCGCCGCAGAATGCAAATTCAGGGACAGGCCATTTTCGACCAGCGCCGCTCGCAGTCCCCGCGTGGCCGTGTCAATGCGACTCGCCGTGACATCGGGCCATTGTTCGTTGATGTGCGGCGTGGCAATGATTGTCTGGATGCCGTCGGCCAGCGCGATCCGGCACATCTCGAGTGATTCATCCAGCGACTTCGGACCGTCGTCCAGGCCGGGTAACAGATGACAGTGAATATCGACGAAGGGAATCATCTGACAATTTCAGTCCATCGACTCGGTTTCGGTCTGCACTTAGCTGAGTTCGCAAGAACTCAGTTACTGATGGCAAGTTGGTCTGAGTTCTTGCGAACTCAGCTACACGGCCATGAATCATCGGCGCTCCGACGAAACCCCCGGAAGAGCCGGCGTGGTGTCCGAGTCCTCCTCGCCATCCTCGGTGTAGTAACGACTGTCTCCCGAGGCGTACTCGTAATTCCCATAGCCGTATCCGTAGCCATAACCAGCACCATAACCATAGCCGGCGGATTGATCGGTGTTGTTGACGATGACGCCGAGAATGCTGGCCCCCAGTGATTGCAGCATGGACGTGGCACGCGTCGTGGCCGAACGGGCGTGGCGCGTCAGACGCATGACGAGTAGCACGGCATCGACACGCGGTGCCACCACGGAGGGATCGGTCACGGCCAGCAGGGGAGGGGTGTCCACAATCACGTAGTCGTACCGATCGCGGACCACGTCGAGCAGTTGTGCGAACGCGGGTGACGTCAACAATTCGGAGGGATTCTTCGGCTTCTCGCCGCAGGGCAGCACTGACAGGTTCGGGATGTCCGTGATCTGAATGGCATCCGGCAGTTCCAGGCCGTGGCGGATGACGTCGGTCAGACCGACGGTGGAGTGCAGTTGGAACAGCTTCGACAAGGCCGGTCGCCGGCAATCGGCATCGATCAGGAGCACGCTCCGACCCGAGTCCGCCACGGTGACCGCGAGATTGGCGGCCAGCGTGGTTTTGCCGTCTCCCTGATTCGGGCTGGTGACCTGAATCATGCGGTAACCCTTCGATCGGCTGTTGAAGTACAGCGCCGTGCGAACCGCGCGATAGGCTTCGGACTGACGCGATCGCGGTTGGTGCCAGGCACACAGAATGGGCGAGAGCTTCGACACGCTGCCGTCCGCGCCCGCATGAATCGTGCGGCTGGAATCGATCGCCGGGATATGCCCCACAATCGGCAGACCGAGTTGACGGCAGATTTCATCCGGACTCCGGAAACTGCTGTCCAGCACATCGACGAGGTAGGCCAGGCCGAATCCACCGAACGCTCCGATGACGGTCGCGGCCAGCAGGATCAACACCATGTTCGGGGCCGTTTGGACGCCGCGCGTGGGCGGCGAGATCATGCGGGTTTTCAGTCCGCCGGCCTCTTTCACCAGGTTGATTTCATCGAGCCGCGCCAGGACTCCGGCGAAGAGTTGTTTCGTGCGGGCGATTTCCTCCCGATAACTTTCGTCCGCGAGCTGGTATCCGGAAATCGACTTGGAGGCGTCTCGTTCGCGCACAAACAGGGCATCGAGTTCCCGGACCTTCGCTTCTTCAACCCCCACGCGTTCCTTTTGTGCCTCCAGGTAGGTGGCCATGAAGTCCGTGGCCCAGTCCGCCGTCGACGACGATTTCAGCTCTCCATACTGCTCCTGCAGGAACTCGATCCGCTTCGTGATCGCCCGGAGTTTGGGATGATCCGGGCCGTGGGTTTCTGACAAGAGTTCGCGTTCGAGCATCAGTTCCACCACCCGAGCCGCCGCTGCGGGTTGCGGCGCGTTGGATGTTTCGGCCCGAAATTCTTCCGCGAGCAACTTGAGCACGGCGGCCGTCGTGCCGTTTTTCCGCGCGTTCTCCAGAGCGGCCATCCGAGCTTTGGCCTCGACAATTTTGCGCACGCCCGCCGATCGGTCGATTTCGATGGCCCGCATCCGCTCGGCGAAGACACTCGTTCGGCCGCCGTCCGAGCTGTCCAGCAGATGGGGCGCATTCTCGCGGAACTTGCGGTAGGCCGTTTCCTTTTCGACCAGTTGCCGGTTGAGAACATCGCGCGCCTCGACGATGAGTTCCACAGCCTCGTCGCTGTAGTTCCGGTAGGTCTCGCCGAGAAACTGCTGATAGCTCTGGAACACCGCGTTCAGGATCTTCGCGCAGTCGTCCGGATCACGGCCCTTCCACGTCACCACGAAGACGTTGGGGTCGGGCGCTTGCACGCCGCCGGCCCGCACCGCCAGCAGTCCCGCCGTGATGACGGCGGCCGGATGCGGATGTCCCTGCAACGACTTCATGGATTTGAGATCCAGCTTTTTCACGGCCTCGTCCACGATCAGCGGGCTGCGGATCAGCAGCAGATGTGTCGACAGGGCGTCCTCGTAGTTGACACTGGTCACGGCTCCGGCGACCGGCAGCTTGGCTTCTTTCTTGATGAGCAGCACCTGGGCCGTCGATTGATACTCGGCGGGACTCTTCAGGAAGAACAGATAGCCCCCGCCGAGTGCCACGACCATGACGGCCAGAATCAGCCACTTGCGACGCAACAGAACGCCGCCGATGCCCGATGTCAGCAAATTGGAACTGGTCGGCTGAGTCTCAGTCTCACCCCAGAGTGGTTCCGGTGCGGCGGTGGTTTCGTGATTGTTCTGCATCAGACTGGAATCGCTTTCTTACCGCTAACGGTCAGGGCTTCCGAGGTGGTGTGTTTCCACGTTTGTAGCCGAATTCGCAAGAATTCGGATCGAATGACTGATCGTCCGAATTCTTGCGAATTCGGCTACAGGCTTGGATTCTCGGCATTTCACACCTCGGAAGCCCTGCCTCTAACGGTCAATCAGCTTGGCGGGTTGCTTTCTTCTCGTTCTCGAACTCGTCCTCGAACTCGTCCTCGAACTCATCCTGATCGACAAGCGGACGTTGACGCTCGTTCGTTGTCGAGTTCGAGTTCGAGTTCGAGGACGAGGACGAGGACGAGTTCGAATTCGAGGCAAGCCGGTAGTCTTGAGTTGTTCGATCACTCGCGAGGCGACCGGCCCGGCGGAGTGAGTTTGACGACGGACCCCTGTTCAACCCTGCCCCGCGTGAGTCACACTCAATTGAGAACTGTTTTCCGCGGTTGCGGTCTGCCCGACGGATGGCCACAGGTCATCCAGTGCCGCCAGTTCATCCGATCGTTCGTCTTCGCGGTCCGTCGGTGGATTGACCAGTTCCACGGCATAGTGTCCGATCGATTCCAACAGTTCGGCCAGGGCTGTGAAAACTTCGTGGGTCGGTGTCGGCCCGGCATGTCCCACAAACTCGATCCGCCCCAACAGGCGGCCATCGACGCTCAGTGGCACCACCAGTGTCCACCGCTGGGCCGGTTCGGGCAGTGAGCCCCGATCCCACGAGGCGTTGTATCCTTCGTGCAGCCACGGGAGGTGCATGTCGAGTTCGACGCGTGCCAAGTTGAAGTGTTGCGCGAAGTCCGTCACTTCGTGCCACATTTCATCCCAGTCGTACGTCCCCTGCAGTCGCACGATCTTCTGACGGATCATGCCCGTCCCGTCCCCGGAAACGATCAGCGACTCGCTGAACGCCACCAGGCGCTGGGCCAGCAGCACAAGTTCCGAGAATCCGAAGATGCGGCTGGCGACCAGAATCGCCACCACCGTGGCCCCACTGAGCAGCGCGACCAGTTCATTCTTCAGATAGACACTGAGCATCGCACCGAACGCGGTGGCCGCCGATAACAAGGCCACCACGAGCAACATCACCCGGTCGCTGCAGCCGTGTCGGAGCAGCCGATGATGCAGGTGACCCCGATCTCCGATGTAGATGCTCCGTCCCGTCAGCTTGCGGCGCAGCACGGCCATCGCCGAATCGAAGATCGGAATCGTCAGCATCGCCACCGGTGCCGCCAGTGCCACCGTGGCCGGGCCTTTCAAGGAACTGCGAATCGCGAGTGCTCCGACGACCAGTCCGATCAGCATGCTGCCCGAATCGCCCAGGAAGGCCCGGGCCGGCGGAAAGTTGAAGAACAGGAATCCCAGCAGCGCCCCGGCCAGCGCCGCCGCAATGACCGCTTCGGACGCTTGGCCACCGAGCGACGCCATGACCGCGATACTCAGACTGCAAATCAGTCCGATCGTCGTGGCCAGCCCGTCGGCTCCGTCGATCAAGTTCAGCGCATTGATCGCGCCCAACAGCCAGATGACGGTGAACGGAATGGCGAACAGACCCAGTTCCACCTCGAATCCAAACACCGCAATGTTGCGAATCATCAGACCGCTGCCGATCAGAATCGCCGCGGCAATCATCTGCCCCGCCAGCTTCTGACGACCGCGCAGATGCACGCGATCGTCCAACATTCCCACCGCGACCAGAACAACTGCGGCGACCAGCAACGGCAGCAACTCACCGACATTGTTCGAGAGCAATTCACGCATCGCCGCCGAGAACAGGCACATGACCAGGAGTGCCAGGGTCGTCGCGGCCAGAACCGCCGGACCACCCGCCAACGGGATCACACCGCGATGTAGTTTCCGCTGCGCATCCGGGGTATCGATGAGTCCCCAGCGGGTCGCGAGTGACCGCGACAATGGCGTGATCAACAGCGCGGCCAGCAGCGAAATGCCGGTCAGAATGAAGATGTCAGGCATTGCTAACTCGAATTCTTCAAGGGACTGTCGCTCAGTTCGCAAGAACTCAGTTCGTCATTGTGAGTCGGGCTGAGTTCTTGCGAACTCAGCGACAGACGCGGAATGAAGATGTCAGGCGTGATGGCAAACGGTCCGTCGTGACGCTGAGTCCACCCATCGGAATGAAAGGCGACCAGCAAACGGCCATCAATTCTTGAGTTGCTCGCGACTGAGATCGCGAAACAGCGACTGCACCCGTGGATCGTGCGGATCGATTCCGGCACACACATGGACCTGTGCCAGCGCTTCGTCGCGCCGGTCCGTTTGACGCAGCAGTTCCACCAGACGGCATCGCCAGCTCAATTGTCGCGGCTCCAACTCCACCGCTCGCGAGAAGTGTTCGACGGCGGCCGGCAGTTCGCCAAGCAGTACGTGAGCCTGACCGAGCAGCATCTGGTTCTGTCCGCTGTCCGTCGCTTCACCCAGCAATTGGATCGCTTGACGGCAGAGCGGTCCAGCCGCTTCGCGATCTGCAGCGAGCAGTGGACGAGTCTGCACGGCGGCGGCGAGATCCAACAGAATGCCGGGTGACGACGGCAACACTCGCTCGGTGAGTTCATTCCAATTCAGCTTCGTCCGTGCCAGCACGGTGATGGCTTCCAGGCTGCGAGGACTCAACGCCAGAGCATGCCGCCAACTCGTCCACGCGGCATCGAATCGTCCCGCTTGAAAGTCCAGCAGTCCGGTGTGGAACCAGACTCGCTCGTCTCCCCGAGCCAGTTTCCGTGCCCGTTCAAGGTACCTCACGTCGAGTGCGGGCTGGTCTGATGCCGCCGCGAGTGCCTCGGGGACGAAGACGACCGGTATGAGTTCGGCCAAGCGAACGCAGACATCTGAATTCAACGGACACGCGCGAGCCGCTCGTTCGAGATGCAGGCAGGCTCGACGCAGATGCGTCTGAACGACGTCGTCGCCGCGCAGGTTTGCAAGCTGTTGCGTCTGGCGGTCGCGAGTCAGTTCATAGACCCGAGCGTGCCAGACCAGTGGGGCCGTTCTGAGCCACGCCTCTTCATCACTGAGTGACCGATCGGCCTGTTGCTGACGCTGAGAGAGTTCGATTCGAGCCAACAAGACCGAGAGGTCAGCCGCTCGTTCGTGCGCCGGCCAGTCATCCGGTCGCCAGCGCAGCGCCTGTTGCAGTTGAAGAATGGCGTGCCGGATCTGTTGTGGCTCCGCGTCACGGTCGAACTTGGCTGCCGAACGCGCGCCATCGACAACGGCCTGGCCGTGGGTTTCGATTCCACCAAACGTGCAACTCACCGCCAGCAAAACGCACAGCAGACCGGCGACGAAACGATTGCACGGAACACTCACCAACCCGCGGCGGAATCCGGCCGGCAGCGATCCGCACGCCAACCCGGACAGACCTCCACACAGCAGGGCCAGCAACATCATTCCGGCCGGCAAATACAAACCGAAGTCCAGCAGTGACGCGACAAGCTGCGTCACCAGCGCGACGACTCCCGCGATACAGAACGCGCGGGAATTCCTGCCCGGGCAACTCGGTAACGAAAGCACCGTCAGCGCAATCAGACCGATTGCCGCCGCCAAGAGACAGACGCCGGGAATGCCAGCGGTCACGAGGGTTTCGAGATACTGATTCTCGGCGTGCAGATACCACTGCTCATCGAACCGTTCCTGGTAAAGGCCGTAGATATGCCGATACGCTCCCAGTCCACTTCCGGTGGCGAGGTAGTCCGATGCGGCCCGCGCCCCGTCGTTCCAATTGGCCAAACGACCGTGCTGGGCGGCAAGTTCGATGGACAGCGTGCCGACTCGATGCTGAAGGAATTCCACCGCCCCCAACCAAACAGCCAGTGCCGCCCCCGCGGCGACAAACCCCGTGAGGCCCATCAAGAGTCCGCGTCGTTGGAGGGCCAGCCCGGACACCAGCACTGCGACAAGTCCCGCCGCCAGCGCCAGACAGCCGCCTCGTGATCCCGACGCGACAATTCCAACGGAAATCGTGATCAGCGCAGCAGCTCCGGCCACATTTCGCCCCCGAAGTTTGCGAAGCCAACGCAGGCTGCTGTCAGACTTGCCGACGGACGAGGCATTGCGCCGATCGCACAGCACCCAGCCAATTCCCGCTGCGAGACACAGACACAGATACCCGGCCGCATTGTTGCGATTGACGAACGGACCGAACGGCACCCCGCCCTGAGTCAACGGGATCTGCCAGAACAGTTGGCCGTTCCACGTGAGTTGCTGGACAACTCCAAAAAACGCCACGGCGGCACCGTTCAGCAACACCGCGAACAGCAGACTTTGGAGCGACTCGGCCTCGCGAAACAGGACGCTTCCGAGAACAAACACCACCAGCGCCAGCCCCAGCAGAGCCAGTTCGGAGCGTGTGGCTTCCGGTGCCAGACTGATCGTCGTCATGGCATCGGTCGATGGCAACACAACCGGCTTGTTCACACCCACGGATTCCGCCGTTGATGAATCTGTTGTCGATGCCGTCGCCTTGGAAACCTTCAACGTTGGCAGGCTTTGAAACTGCCCCGGCCCTGTATTCCAAAGCGCAGCCGCACGCGGTGAAAGCTCTTGCACCGACGAAACTTTGAGGGGCAGCAACTGAAGCATCCCCAACGCAACCGCAGCGATCAGCACGAACGTCAGCCACGGGAGGCGTTGGGGGGCAGCCCGTCCCGCAACGAGCGAGACTCCCCACAACATGACGGTGATGGCGACGGCTCCGAAGAACCACTGCTGGTGCTCCGCCAGTACGCCGCCCATGAGCCAGGGCGCGATCAGAGTAGCGATCGCGAGAACAATCGCTCCGAAGCGATGCATCAGAACCGTTCGGGAATGGAGGACGATTTGGAAAAGTGTCCGTTCAAGACATGTCGCGGAGTTCGCAAGAACTCAGTGCGTGACAGCGAGTTGGGCTGAGTTCTTGCGAACTCAGCTACAGCCCCATGAATAATCCGCTTCAGTAAAAGCCGTCAGATGGCTTCGACTTCAAAATCTTCGATCTCAACCGAGACACCCTGCTGAATGAACTTCACCGCGATGAGCAGCCGCCCGCGACCTTTTCGTTGAACCACCGTTCCCTCATAGCCGGTCAGTGGTCCACTGCGGATGCGAACCCTGTTTCCCGCTTCGATCTGGGTCTCGATGGCCACCGGCGTGCCCGTCGCCAGCAATTGCTGGATCTGACGCAGGTCACGCACCAATTCCACAACATCGTGAACCGGCACATCCCGTGAAATGCAATTCGTGGTGAGCGCGCGATACCTGTCAAAACCATCTCCGCAGAAGAACACATAGTTTCGAAACAGCGGCACAAACGACGTGCGCACCCGTCCTTCCGGCGAGCGTTTCTTCTGCGCGATCGTCGGAGCGTAATAGCAGAGATCCATGGCGTGCAGACGCCGCATCAGTTCCTTCTCGCGGTTCGATTTCGTGTACATCGCCCACCACGATTGTTCCAACCCGGTCTCCGAGCGATCCAGTAATTCCACCGGATGAATATCCGGTTCACGAAGCAGGATGGGCATCTCGTTGTCCTTTCAGCGGAATCAGCCGAAGTGCGGCTCAGAACGAAATGGTCATATCGGACGTTTCCGACAAAAGTCGATGTAGCGTGGGCTTCAGCCCACGTTTCTCGGGAAATAACGCATCCGTGTGGGCTAAAGCCCACACTACGGAGACTTTTGTCGGAAACGTCATGTCGTATTCAGTGGTGTGGAATCAACCCGCTGCCGGTTGAAAGCCTGGTAATCGCCGGCATCCTGATCTCCAATCGGGCGGTGAAGGCTTGAAGTGCGCGCACTCCGTTCTTCCGGGTGGCACACCCGTTTCGCTCGCTCGCAATTTATCCGGATTGGAGGAGGGTGGGTCTTGCTCGCCCTGTCTCCAATCCTGCTCTCGACTGGGAACACGCAGCACTTTCGAGAGCCCGAATCCAAAGCCGCAGTGTAAGTCTGGACAAAGAGCACACAACAATAATGTCTGCGGATGATGCGAAAGATGAGTTGGACCGAAAGTGCTGGTTTGACCGTACTGATTGTGGCTTGGATATCGCCTTTTCCGGATTTTCTGTGCGCAGCAATTCTGACGGCGAAACGTGTCGGCTGATTCCAACAATGCGATCCAGAGCCATCGTTGAATTGATCGTGTCGTCGGAGCGGACCGATAGTAGTGACGCAAGCGACGATCCGGGTTCAACCGGTCGTCCCAGCCATGCGGCAAATTGCGAAACTGTCGATTAGGCCGGGATGACAGCGATGTCCCGCCGTGCGTGATCACAAATGCTTCTGCCTGCACTTCATCCCCGGAATGTCGGGGATGCAACGGCACCGGCCGCTTCGCACGTGCAATGGATTCTGAGCGGATTCCAAACTGTGGAATGACGGAATGTGTTTGGAGTCCGCAAACGGTACGGATGATTCTCAACCGACAAGGCGAATTGTCGATGTCAAGAGGACGATGGCTGAGTGTGATGTGTCTGCTGGCGACTTCGTCAGGGTGTCACACCCTGCGCGAAGACATGAACGATTTCATGGTGGACCTGCACAGCCGCAAACAGGCCCGGTCAGCCTGGTACGCGCAGGGGGCCGCGTATGCTGACATTGAATACCGGTCGGGTTTTCAGAGTGGATTCGAAGCCGGATACTTGAATGTTGCCCAGGGGGGGGCGGGATCGCCACCGGCACTGGGGCCGGCCAGATACCGGTCATGGTGGTATCAAAATGAATCCGGCCAGCTCCAGTCGAGGGCCTGGATGGATGGCTATTCGGAAGGAGCGATCCATGCGCAACAGAACGACGCTGCTCAGTGGAATCAGATCGTTGTGTCAATCCCCCGCCGGCCTCCGATGAAGCAGACAAATTCAACTTCATTGCCACCACCGCCGCCGATGCCGATACCGGGTGGTCATACAGTGTTTGACGATGATTCGATGTCGGACGGCCCACTGCATGTGCCACCAGCACCCGCATTATGAGCCGGGATCTGACCAGGCTTATTCCTCACGCGGCCATCGGTGAGAAGTTTGGTCGTGCCGCGCCCGTCACGAAGCGGGCAGGTAATCCCCCATACAGACGGGCCCGGCTAGGAC